>WGCX01000267.1 GCA_015493575.1 Desulfobacteraceae bacterium
ATGGATGAAGACAACATGGATGAAAAACAGGATTTTACACCGTCAATTATTTACGGTCTGTGCAGCTGGTGTGGCACAGGAGGATCTGAAACAGCCGGAGCCATGCATCTTCAGTATGCCGGTAATGTCCGCCCCTTCAGGGTACCGTGTACAGGTGCCATTGATCCGGTTTATATTTTAAGGGCACTGATTGAGGGAGCGGACGGTTTTGCCGTCAGTGGATGCCATCCCGGAGACTGCCATTTTGATTCGGGCAATTACCGTGCAAGAAGAAGAATTGCAGTTTTAAAAACTCTGTTAAACACCTTTGGGCTTGGTGATGAGAGGGTATGGCTGAGATGGGTGGGGCATGGAGAAGGTAAACGCTTTGCCGACACTGTCAACGAATTCAACGATCATATAAAAGATATGGGCAAAAACACTCTTGCGAAAAGAAGAGACACATAAAACAAAATGAGGTGATTATGGATAAGGGGATATGGATTGATGGCCCTGTTAATAAGGGAGTCATGAAATTTTTAAAAGGGCTTTTAGAAAATAATGCAATGGATGCCGTTCTCATGCCCGGAAAAAATAAAACAGGTGATTCCAATGCATGGTTTTTCCTGGACAGGGACGGTTTAGACGAATCTGCAAGCCCTTTTCCGCCTGTAATGACTACACAGGGAGCAAAAATGGTCAGTTATCTGACCAAAAAAAACGGATCATGGAAAAAAACAGGTGTTCTGCTCAGACCCTGTGAACTGCGGGCTGTCATTGAACTTGCAAAATTAAAACAGGTGGACCTGACCAACCTTGTTTTAATCAGCTATGACTGCCCGGGTGCATTTCCCTTAAAGGAATATCTTTCAGGAAACCAGCAAGAACTTGACATGGCCTTTGAAACAAGTCTTGGCACCCAGACTGATCCTGAAGGGTTGAGAAATGTCTGTTCCATCTGCAGCAATTTCACGGGCAGTGGCGCTGACATAGAAATCGGACTTATTGGCGCTGATTCAAAGGGCTTCTGGCTTATCCCGGGAACAGAACAGGGTGAAGAACTTCTCAAAAAAACAGAAGAAAGCAACAGCTTCAAGAGCCTTGAATCAAGAGACAAACTCGTGGAAGCAAAATCTGTTCAAAGAAAAGAAAAAAGAGAAACAACCCTTGATTCATTTCAGCAAAGCGTTAACGGGCCTGAAAATCTGATGACCGTCCTTTCCTCCTGTATCAACTGCCACAACTGCAGCCGGGTATGCCCTATATGCTTCTGCAGGGAATGCTATTTTGATTCCAGGGCTTTAAATTCCGGAGCAGACGAGATGCTCCGGCGTGCAGACAGAAAGCAGGGTTTAAGACTTCTGCCGGATCTATTGCTCTTTCACATGGGGCGTATGACACATATGAGTATCTCCTGCGTATCATGCGGTGCGTGCGAGGATGCATGTCCTGCCGATATTCCCGTGAGCATGCTGTTTACCGTTGCAGCAAGGGATACCAGGAAAATTTTTGATTATGAACCGGGTCGTGATATTGATGAAGCTTTACCGTACAGTGTTTTCAATTTTGAGGAATTAAAGAATTTTGAAGCACCCTATACAAGACAATATTCAAAACAATAATTAAAATACAATAATCACAGCCTGACATGCAAAAATTTCATTTGTAAAATAAAAAGGAGTAACAACAAGGAGCAATGAATAGATGGAAACATTTATCAACAGCCGTATGACAATATCGGAGTTTATTGCAGCTATTTTTGACAAACGAGAAACAGCAGGCGTTGCTGCAATGGCAAAACTTCCATCGGGCAATAAGGCTGCATATACGCTGTTTACCGATAAAAAAAGTGCAGAAAATAGTATCCCCTTCTTTCCCGCAATGCCGGTTAATGCTGCTAAAGCCGTTTCAAAATTCACAAGACAGGCATCTCCATCAAAAGAGGTTGCCATGTTTTTACGTCCCTGCGAATTAAGGGCTTTAACTGAACTTGTAAAAATCAAACAGGCCGGTCTTGATAACCTTTTATTAATCAGTTTTGACTGCGGCGGGGTTTTTCCGTTTAAAGAGATCTCTATTTCAGATGAAGAAAAACTGAAATCATATGTAGATGCATTTAAAAACGGAAAAAACTGTGAGGGCATAAGACCGGTATGTGCTGCATGCACAAAATTTGTCCCAAAAGAAAATCAGGCGGATATTGTCATATCATTAATCGGCCGCAAGCCCCATGATCCACTTGTGATGTCTTTTCCAACAGAAAAGGGCAAAAACACCGCAAAGGCACTTGGAATCGATCTGCCGGATAAAACTCACACATCCCCTGTTGCCCCCAGCACTGCCGTTGAATCACTTTTCAAAGAAAGAGAGGAAAAGGAAAAAAAATTAAAGGAAAAAATTAAAACCGGTTTTGCAGATACAGGCGGTCTTGTCTCAATGTTTGACAGATGCATATCCTGCCATGCATGTTCATATGTGTGCCCCATATGCTATTGCAAAAACTGTTATTTTGATTCCCAGACCTTTGAGTATTTTTCGGAGAGTTATTTTATAAGGATGGGGGAGAAAGGTGCCTTAAGGCTTCCCGTGGACAGGACTTTGTTCCATGTTGGCAGATTAAGCCACATGGGTTTATCCTGCGTGGCCTGTGGTATGTGTGAAGATGCATGTCCCGTAAATATTCCCGTATCACAGATTTTCAAGACCATTGGATCTGAAGCCCAGGCTGTATTTGACTATATCCCGGGCAAAGACCTTAATGAGGCTCTTCCACTTCTCACATATTCAGAAAGTGAGCTGGAAACTTTTGAAGACTGATCTTCAAACATTTTGTTTTAGTGCCTTACCCCTGAATTCCTGCAATAAAAAACAAGAAATTGAGGCAGGGAGGCAGGCACATGGGTTGCGGGCATCGCTCGCTTTAGAATATTTAAAAATAATAAAAATGTAAATAGTCGATTTTTATTGTAAATATTATGTAATTATCTGAAAAAATTGATAGTTACAGATTACCAACGGGGAAAAATTATGACGGACAATGGTTATGAACCTAAAATTGTAGCATTTTTATGTAACTGGTGCACCTTTACTGCGGCAGATCTTGCAGGAACCAGCAGGATCAAATATCAGCCAAATATCAGGATCATAAAGGTTATGTGCTCAAGCCGTGTTGATCCTGTATTTATCTTAAAGGCGCTGCTTGACGGAGCCGACGGGGTTTTGATAGGCGGATGTGCACCCGGTGACTGCCACTATTCAAAGGGAAATTTTTATGCAAGAAGAAAAGTGGCCCTTGCCAAAACACTTGCGCAGAATATGGGTCTTGACACAGACAGAATAAGACTCTCCTGGATACCGGCATCTGAGGGACCGAAATTTGCCGGCGTTGTGAACGAGTTCACGGAAAAAATAAAGAAAATCGGGGCAAATCCCGCGGGACAGGAGGTGTTTATATGACGGATAATACAACCTTAAAGGACAGGTTCTTTAAGAAATATCACGGGGAAGAGATACAGAAATGCATCCAGTGCGGAACCTGCAGCGGAAGCTGCCCCTTTGCACCTTATATGGATTTCGGGCCAAGACAGCTCTTTGCAATGGCAAGGGAAGCTGACATGGATGAGGTCCTTAATTCAAATACAATGTGGTTCTGTGTTTCCTGCTACAACTGCGTTGTAAAATGCCCCAGGGATATCTCCATTACCGATCATATGTATTCCCTTAAAAAAATGGCGGCAAAAGAGAGTGTCAAACCCCCTGCCATGCTGGATCTTTACCGTTCCTTTAATTCCCCTGTTGAAAAATACGGCAGACTCACCGATGCTGCTGCCATGGCTGAATTCGGACTGCGTCATCCGGTTGCTGCATTAAAAAATATGCCCCTTGGGGTAAAGCTTGTCCTTAAAAAACGTCTTGAAATCAAACCTCGCCCCCTTGACAATCTTTCAGGTTTTATAAAAGTCATGGAAAAGGCGGAAGAAATGGAAAATCAAGAAACAAACGGGAAATTAGCAAACATGGAGAGCACTAAACAATGACGGATACCAAAAACATGGAAAATATCAAAGCCATGAAAAATACTTTAACAATGGAAAGTGCTGATACTACAGAAAATACTGAACCAACTGCGGGGTTATGATTATGAGATACGGATTTTTCCCGGGATGCAGTTATAAAGGAGCTGCAGGATACAAAGAATCAACCGAGGCCGTATGCAGAGAACTCGGTATTGAGCTTGCTGAAATAAAAGACTGGAACTGCTGCGGAGCCACAAGCTACTGGAGTACTCAGGATCTCAAGTCATATGTCCTGCCGGCAAGGACAATGGCTCTTGCTGAAAAACAGGGATTCACTGAAATTGCAAACATCTGCAACGCCTGCTATTCAACCCTCAGGAAAGCCCTGACAAGACTTGATGAAGATGGAGAATTAAAGGAAAAGGTCAATCTGGCCCTTCACGAGGAAGGTCTTGAATTTACGGGCAACCTTAAGATAAGGCATTTCATGGAGATCCTTGTAAATGATTTTGATGCAGATGAAATAAAAAAACACGTTAAAACAGACCTTGCCGAATTTGTTGTGGCCCCCTATTACGGATGCCAGCTTAACCGGCCCTGGGGTGATATTGATGATACGATCAATCCTGTTTTAATGGACAGGCTCATTAAGGCGCTTGGTGCAAAACCATTGACAAATTATTCTGCAAAAACAGAATGCTGCGGTGCTGCCCACATGGTGGCCCACAGTGACAGCTGTGTCGTGCTGAACAGGCGCATTGTCAAAGATGCCGTTGAAAAAGGGGCTGATACCATCTGTACCCTGTGTCCCCTATGCCAGTTCAACGTGGATGCTTCCCAGGCGGGAAACAAATCTGTCAACATGCCGGTGATCTTTTTTACCCAGTTGATGGGGCTTGCCTTTGGCCTTGGTAAAAATGATTTAATGCTCAATAAACTTCTGACACCGTTTAAAATGGCTGTTTAACCGCCATGACGCGAATCCGGGAAGGTTTAATTTAAAAAACTGCCGTATTGTAACGGCTGTTTATTTTTCATAAGGAGAATATTATCCATGAGAGAGTCCATTCCGAAAATCGGGGTTTATGTCTGCCACTGCGGTACAAATATTTCCGGTAAAGTGGATGTAGATGCGGTTTCACAGTATGCTGCAACTCTGCCCAATGTGGAAACTGCGAGAAACTTCAAATTCATGTGTTCAAATCCGGGGCAGCAGCTTGTAATAGATGATATAAAGGAGAAAGGGCTCAACAGGGTTGTCGTGGCTTCATGTTCTCCGCGTATGCACGAAAAAACCTTTAGAAAAGCCTGCCAGACCGCCGGCATAAATCCCTATTATTTTCAGATGGCCTGTATAAGGGAGCATGATTCATGGGTCACGGAAGACCCGGATCAGGCCACAAAAAAGGCAAAGGATCTTGTCAGGGGAGCTGTCTTCAGGGTTACACACCACCAGCAGCTCACATCAAGGGTTGTTGACATTAATCCCAACGTGCTTGTCATAGGGGGCGGAATTGCAGGAATGCAGGCGGCCCTTGACATTGCCGACGGCGGTAAAAAAGTTTATCTCGTGGAAAGGGAACCTTCAATCGGCGGCAACATGTCCAAGTTTGACAAGACATTTCCCACATTGGACTGTGCAGCCTGCATCAGCACGCCCAAACTTGTGGCAGTTGGCCAGCATGAAAATATTGAGCTGATGACCTACAGCGAGGTGATTGATGTTTCAGGCTTTGTGGGGAATTTTAAAATAAAAATAAAGCAAAAACCAAGGTATGTGGATGCGGATAAATGCACGGGCTGCGGCGTATGCTCTGAAAAATGTCCCTCAAAGGTGCTTTCGGAATTTGACCATGAACTGACAAACCGAAAGGCGATTTACACGCCATTTCCACAGTCAGTGCCAAACACACGGGTCATTGATGCTGACCACTGCATATATTTCAAGAAAAACAGATGCAGGTTATGCGAAAAATTCTGCGAGGCCAATGCCATTGACTTTGAGCAGAAAGAGAAAATTGTTGAAGTTGACGTGGGCTCTGTGATCATTGCAACGGGATTTGAAACCTTTGATCCGGTTACCATCAGCCAGTACGGGTTTGGCAGGTTCCCTGAAGTTTATACAAGTATCCAGTTTGAGCGCATCAACAATGCAACGGGCCCCACCTCGGGAAAAATTCTCACAAAGGACGGGAGAAAGCCTGAAAGCGTTGCCATTGTCCACTGCGTTGGTTCCAGGGATAAAAATCACATGAAATACTGCTCACGGGTGTGCTGCATGTATTCCATGAAATTCGCCCATCTTGTACATGAAAAAACAGGGGCGGAAGTTTATGAATTTTACATTGATATCCGATCCCCGGGCAAAGGCTACGAGGAGTTTTACAATCGTGTTCAGGAGGAAGGAACCCACTTCATCAGGGGAAAGGTCGCCCAGATAACCGACATTGTGGATTCACCTGAAGATAGGGGCAAGCTTGTTGTTGTGGCCGAAGACACCCTTGCCCGCAAGGTAAGAAGAATCCCCGTTGACATGGTGGTATTAAGCGTAGGCCTCAAGCCATCTTCCGGCATAGAGGATATTGTCAGAATGGTGGGGATTTCCCTTGATTCCGACGGCTGGATCAACGAGCTTCACCCGAAATTAGGACCTCTTGCCACACCTTCCGATGGAATTTTTGTTGCAGGTTGCTGCCAGGGGCCAAAGGATATTCCCGATTCCGTGGCCCAGGGCCAGGGAGCTGCAGGCGAAGCCCTTTCCCTGATCAGCCGCGGAAAACTTGAAATCGAAGCCTCGGTTGCAAATATCGATCCTGAAAAATGCATGGGCTGCCGCCAGTGCGAAGATGTCTGTTTTTACGGCGCCATATCACTTAACCCCGTATCTTTTGTGTGCGAAGTCAACGAGGCGATCTGCAAGGGATGCGGCAACTGCACGGCAACATGCCCCAACAAGGCCATTGAACTGAAACATTTTAACAACGACGAAATCCTTGCCGAAATGGAGGGCATTCTCTTTAATTTTGATAAATTCCAGGGCGATTTTAACCAGGATGAAATAAAACCGGATATCATCGAACCTGTATAACCGCCATGAGGCCGAGCTGAACTGCGCTGCGGTGCATCTCAACGAACATAAAAAGAGTACTGGTTATTTTGTCAAAATAGAGCTCTTTCTTATAA
>WGCX01000268.1 GCA_015493575.1 Desulfobacteraceae bacterium
CTATAAATATATGTTAACCTCAAAAGTTGAGATAATGACAATAAGGAAAGCCTGACCCTCTTAAATCTTTAATGTTCGATAAAAACTTGATAATCGAGTAAATGGTTTTATTGATAATAACAGCTGTTATAATTATTGCAACGGCAGCCTGATCCCCCATAATTTACAATTAATTTCAATATTTCAGGAGAAACGATGGATAGTAAACACAAAGAAACCTGCGAGTTTAAGACAGAAGTACAGCAGATGCTGCACTTGATTATTAATTCTCTTTATTCAAACAGAGAAATTTTTGTAAGGGAGCTTGTATCAAATGCTTCCGATGCCATTGACAAGGCAAGATTCAAAGAGCAGACAGATCCTGAGCTCTTTGAGAAAAATAATGATTATCATATCAGAATTGCAGTGGATAAAGAGAAAAACACATTTACAATTACAGATAATGGAATCGGTATGACCTATGACGAGGTTAATGAAAATATCGGTACCATTGCAAAAAGCGGAACCGCTGCCTTTGTGGAGGCAATGGAAAAATCAAAAGCTGAAAACACATTAACACCTGAGCTTATCGGACAGTTTGGCGTGGGTTTTTACTCCGCATTTATTGCTGCTGAAAAAATCACATTGGAAACAAAGGCAGCAGGGGCTGACAAAGGTGTCAGATGGGAATCCGACGGTAAAGGGTCTTACACCATTGAAGAAATCGACAAAGAATCAAGGGGAACAACCATCACCCTTGAACTGAAAAAAGCAGAAGAAGGTGAACAGGATTTTACCGATGAGTATGTTATAAGACATATCATAAAAAAACATTCCGATTTTGTTACCTATCCCATTATCATGAATGTGGAGAAAACCGAACCTTTGCCTGAAAATGAGATCATAAAGGATAAAGACGGGAAACCCGTTGGCAAGACATACAGAGAGATAAGGGCAGATGAGACCTTAAATTCAAGAAAAGCCATCTGGGCAAAAAGTAAAGATGAAGTAACAGAAGAGGAATACGAAGAATTTTACAAACACATCAGCCACAACTGGGATAAACCCATGGCACGGCTTCACAAAAAATTTGAAGGCGTAACAGAATATGATGCACTTCTTTTCATTCCATCCAAAGCACCGTTTGATCTTTTCAGACCGGAAAGAAAAAACGGTATGCAGTTGTACTGCAAACGGGTTTTTATCATGGATGACTGCAAGGAGCTTCTGCCGGATTATCTTGGTTTTATCCAGGGGGTGGTGGATGCCCCTGACTTAAACCTTAATGTGAGCCGTGAGATACTCCAGGAAGACCGGCTTGTGAGAAATATCAGGAAAAACCTGGTAAAGAAAATTTTTGGCCTTCTCGAAGATATGGACAAGGATAAATACGAAGAATTTTTTAATGAGTTCGGTCAGTCTTTAAAGGCAGGGCTTCCCACGGATTTTGAGAACAAAGACAGGATCGCCTCCCTTTTAAGGTATAAAACAACAAAATCCGACGGCAAATATGTCACCCTTGATCAGTATATTGAGAATATGAAGGAAGATCAGAAGGAGATATACTACATCACCGGTGAGAACATGAAATCCCTGATCAACAGTCCCCTTCTTGAAGCACTGAAAGATAAGGACTACGAGGTGCTTTTGATGACCGACCCCATAGATGAGTGGGTGGTGCAGTCACTCACCGAATACAAGGGAAAGAAACTGAAAAGTGCCGAAAAAGGTGACCTTGAGATCGACAAGGTGGATGAAGAGAAAAAAGATAAATATACTGCTCTGTTTAAATTCATCAAGGAAAAACTCGAAGATAAAGTCAAAGATGTGCAGGCTTCAGCCCGTCTGAAGAATTCTGTGTCATGCCTTTCAGGGGATGATTTCGGCATGAGTGCCTATATGGAAAAAATCCTGAAGGCCTCGGGCCAGGAAGCACCGGATCAAAAGCGTTCCCTTGAGTTGAATATCAACCATCCACTCATGGATAAAATTAAACATATCTTTGAAACAGATACAACCAACCCTGTTCTTAAGGATTACAGCGATCTTCTCTTTGATCTTGCCGTTATCAGTGAAGGCGGTAAAATCGAGAATCCTTCAAGGTTCAGCAGGCTTGTGGGAGAACTGATGGAAAAAGCAGTTGAATAATAAAGGTTGAAAATTTTATGAGAATCTGGCTTGAAAGTCTTGGATGCTCAAGAAACCAGGTTGACAGTGAAATAATGCTGGCAAAGCTTGTTGAGGCAGGGCATATCATCGGTGATGATCCTTCCACAGCGGATCTTATCATTGTCAATACCTGCGGATTTATCTCCGATGCTGCCGATGAGGCCATTGATACAATCCTTGAAATGGCTGAATATAAGACCCATGGTTCATGCAGACATCTTGTGGTAACAGGATGTCTGCCCGAACGTTTTAAAAATGATGATCTTGCAGCATCCCTTCCCGAGGTGGATTTTTTCCTTGGAACAGGGGCTGTTGATTTTATTGTGAAGGCTGTGGAAAGTTGTATAAAAGGCACAAAAGTTACCTGCAGCACCGGTGGCATTTCAGCCTTTTTCCCCGATCCGTGCAAAAGAAAATTTCAGACTCCTCCTTTTAATAGAAAACCCACACTTGATTATTCCGCTTATGTTAAAATTTCCGAAGGATGCAACAGGAAATGCACCTACTGCATCATACCAGAACTCAGGGGAACACAGCGCAGCAGGCCTGTTGATGATATCATTTCTGAAACAAAAAACCTTGTTTTACAGGGCGTGAAGGAAATCATTTTCACCGGGGAAAACACGACGGATTACGGCCATGAGGCCGATCCGGAGACTCTTATACGTCCTCAAAAAATCAAAAATTCTGACAAATATGGAAACTCCTGTTATAAAAATTTTTTACCGGAGTTAGATATCAATGGAATCAAACCCAATGAAAATAAATTCAATAAAAGTAAACACGATAAAATTGACCTTGCATATCTTTTAAACAGGCTGTCCATTGAACTTGATAAAATTGGCGTTGCCACGCCTTTATCAGGCCACAACCCTGACAACCTCCATGGGGCAGATCAGGTCGGTGAGGTATGGTTAAGGCTTCTATATACCCATCCATCTTCTCTAAGCCATGAAATAATAAAATGCATTTCAAAATTAAAAAAAGTCTGCACATATTATGATGTGCCTGTTCAGCATGCAAGTTCCAGAATTTTAAAAAAGATGGGCAGGCC
>WGCX01000269.1 GCA_015493575.1 Desulfobacteraceae bacterium
GATAAAGAAAAAATGATAAAAAATCTTCTCGCATCAAGGGCAAAACTTCCCTCTAACAGGGATATCCCGATAAAAAAATGTGACGAGGAAGGAGGATGCGGGGTAACCGGGTTCATCTCTTCGGTTCCAATCAGGGGACATCATATTTACGAGCCCTCTGTACAGATGCACAACCGCGGTAACGGTAAAGGCGGTGGAATTGCGGCTGTGGGGCTTTCTGCAGATGATCTTGGTGTCACCCAGGAGGTTCTTGACAGCCACTACCTTTTACAGGTTGCATATCTTGATCCGGATTCAAAAAAAGATGTTGAATCCACGAATATCACACCTTTTTTTGATGTGCACAAAGCTGAAAAAAATCCCACAATTGACGATTACAGGGATATCGGTCTTGAAATAAAACCACCGGATGTATGGCGCTATTTTGTCCGGGTAAAAAATCATGTCCTTGATAAATTCATTGATGAAAACAATCTTGCCTCACTTGAAAGACGCAGGGCCGAGGATGAATTTGTCTTCCAGAATTCAATCCGCATCAACCAGACATACTATGCATCACTGGGTGACAAGCAGGCCTTTGTAATGTCCAACGGCCGTAATGTGATGATTTTGAAAATAGTTGGTTATGCAGAACAGGTTGCCCAGTACTACTGCCTTGAAGATTTCAGGGCACACGGATGGATCGCCCACCAGCGCTATCCCACAAGGGGAAGAATGTGGCATCCCGGCGGGGCACATCCTTTTTCAGGCATGCACGAAGCCCTTGTGCACAACGGAGATTTTGCAAATTACCATGCAGTATCTGAATATTTAAATCAATACCATCTTTATCCCCAGTTTTTAACGGATACGGAAACCTCTGTTCTCCTGTTTGACCTGTATAACCGTACATTCAGGTATCCACTTGAATATATAATTGAGGCCCTTGCCCCCACTACGGAATACGATTTTGACAGACTCTCTCCTGAGAAACAGCATATCTACAGGTATATCCAGTCACAGCACATGGCAGGGTCACCTGATGGTCCCTGGTTTTTCATCATAGCAAGAAACGATCCATATAAAGGCATTCTGCAGCTGCTTGGAATTACAGACACTGCAATGCTAAGGCCCCAGGTTTTTGCACTTCAGGAAACAGATGAGGTTCAAATAGGCCTGGTTTGCTCTGAAAAACAGGCCATTGATGCAACGCTTGAGAGTATCGCGGCGGAAGACAGCCGTTTCTGCCCCATTGCAGATAAATACTGGAACGCAAGGGGAGGAAGCTCAAGCGACGGCGGAGCTTTTTCATTTTCTTTAAAGGATTCAGGAAAAAATGACGGCTCCAAAATTCTTTTCACTGAAAACAAATTCGGGGAAATTGTAAAAACAACGGAAAATCAGAAACACTTTGATATATCCATTGAACCTGCCCCCTGCACTGATGCTGAAAAGATATCAGCAAGACTTAAAAATGGTCTTGAAGCAAGTGATATAGAGAATTTAAAAAACTTCTTTATCAAAAATATGGCAAAGTGGAATTTTTCAGATGTAAAACATGCATGCACATCCCTTGCAGACCTTGCCCATGAAAATGATTCAAATAAAATAAAAGCCATCGAAATTTTAACTCACTTAAATGATAAAATTTTCCCCACGGGCAGTAAAAAAAGAAGCTCGGTTCTCCGGATTGTAAGGCAGAGTCTTACCGATATTTTTGCTTCAACCTGCCGTCTTGATGAAAACAGGGGTAAACTTTACGCATATATAGATTTTTCCACCCGTGATTCTCTGCGGGCTCCGGTGGGTGATGAAAAAATTCTTGTTGTAAATGCAAAGGAATTTGAGCCTGAAGGCGATAACTGCGATGCCAGGGTACTGAACAGTGCTTACAGGCTTGGTTGGAAGCAGTTTATCTGTTACGGGTACAAGGGCCAGAGATTCACGGGCTGCGGATTTGGCAAAGGCACAGAAGATATCAAATTTGATGTTTACGATAATTCAGGGGATTATCTTGCATCGGGCATTGACGGCATGGAGATCAATGTGCATGGAAACGGACAGGACCAGATCGGCCAGATCATGAAAAACGGAAAACTTGTTGTTCACGGTGACGTGGGCCAGACATTCATGTACGGTGCAAAGGGCGGTGATGTCTATATCATGGGAAATGCTGCGGGACGTCCCCTTATCAATGCAACGGGACATCCAAGGGTTATTATAAACGGTACCTGCCTTGACTATCTTGCCGAATCATTCATGGCGGGAGATCCGCTGAACGGGGGCGGGTTTGTCATTGTCAACGGGCTTTGCTTTGATGACAACGGAAAGGTTGTTTTCCTTGAAACCCCGTATTCCGGCTCAAACCTTTTCTCCCTTGCATCGGGAGGGGCAATCTATCTGCGTGATCCCGGTCATACACTTGTGGATGAGCAGTTAAACGGCGGCCAGTTTGCTGAACTTGCAAAAGCGGACTGGGAATTGATCCTGCCATATCTTGAAGAAAATGAAAAACTGTTCGGCATTTCAATAGAAAACGATCTTCTACGCGTAAACGGCACAAAGATGAGTTATGATAAGGTGTACAGAAAGGTTAAGGTGCTCCAGCCTGCAGCTGTTGTTGACAAAGAAAGATAAACCGTAACGATAAAAACGGCCATGAGGCTTGTCGGGTTCTATCACCCAGATCATCCTCATGGCTGTTAAAATTTCAGTAAGCCCTTCTTTTAATTTCAACTTTTATCTGGATTGCTTAATTCAAGCCCACAGGGGAAAAACAATTTTTTTCCCCTGCTATTTGCGATCTCATTTTCACATCACATCAATTCATCAATTCATCAATCTGTCAATCTGTCAATTTTATTATATTATTTCC
>WGCX01000270.1 GCA_015493575.1 Desulfobacteraceae bacterium
ATAATTAATAGACCAATGAAGCGTATTTGGATTTACCGGGGATCAGGAAAATTAAGGTTGATTTTTTTAAATTTTGATTGTAGAACTTGGCTTAAAATTTTGTCATGTTTTTTTTGATCACAATTTCAGTTTCACTATTTATATTTCCGCTTTTTTAAAATTTATTTCATCTGGATGAAAGCCTCAGTATCACAAAATACCGCCGGGCTTGACATCAAAGGTCTGCTTTAAAACGGGCTGATCTGTTCCTGTCCTATGTCCTGCCCGTTGCATTTGATTTTTTTCGTTGAGGCCGGCCAGGATTTTTTTCATTTTGACAATTCTGAAATCTGCCCTACTGTAGTCATGGGACAGATCTGGTTTTACCCATTTAATTTATAACTTTTGCACAGGAGAGATGCTTTATGAAACATAAAATTACTTTTCAGCCCTATGATCGTTCAATCGAGGTTGAAGATGGAGAAATACTTATCAAAGCTGCCCTTGAGGCGGGTGTTCACATAAATGCATCCTGCGGAGGTGCCGGTGTCTGCGGGAAATGCAGAATAATAATCGAGCAGGGGGAAGTGGAGGGTGGTCTCTCCGAGATGCTCTCCAATGAGGATGTGGAAAAGGGCTATCGCCTTGCATGTATGTCAAAGGTTAAATCTGATCTTGTTGTCAGGGTTCCAGTGGAATCCTATGTGGATGCAAGCGTGCTGAATCTGAAAACCTCTCCGAGGCATACCGCTGAAATAAAGCCATTTGATTTTGAAGAATTAAAAGAAGAAGGCCTTTTTATACCTCCCGTTGAAAAAAAATATCTTGAACTGCCACAGCCCACAGCCCAGGATAATATCCCGGATCTGACAAGGCTGATTAATTATTTAAATATCACCCATGATGAGCACCGTCTTCTCGTGAATCTTGATGTTATCAGGAAACTGCCCGATATGCTGCGCAAAGCAGGATTTAAGATAACCGTTACCATTGTAAGACCTGTGAGAAAAGACGGCAGGAGCCAGATTGTTGATATTGAACCCGGAGATACCACAGACAGGAATTATGCCGTTGCCATGGATATCGGTACAACAACGATTTACGGGCAGGCCATTGATCTTAATGAAGGTAAGGTGATATCCCAGTATGGAGATTTTAACGCCCAGATCAGTTATGGTGAAGATGTTATTTCAAGGATCGCATTTGCCGAAAAAAAAGGCGGGCTTGAAAAACTCCACAAGGTGGTTGTTGGGACCATAAATAAAATTCTCGGAAAGATTATTAAACAGGCAGGAATAGATAAAAATGAGATTACAACCATAACCCTTGCCGGAAATTCCACCATGACCCAGCTGCTTCTTGAAATAAATCCAAGCCATATCAGACTTGCACCCTATGTTCCAGCATCCAATTTTTATCCCCCTTTCAGTGCTTCTGAAATAGGAATTGATCTTGCAGCCCATACCATTGCCCTGATATATCCCGGGATTTCAAGTTATGTGGGCGGTGATATTGTGGCCGGAATCATGGGGTCAGGCGTTTACAGAACTGACAAACTCACCCTTTATATGGATATTGGAACAAATGCGGAAATTGTGGTAGGCAATAAAGACTGGATGGCATGCACTGCATGTTCTGCAGGTCCGGCATTTGAAGGTGGAGGCATAACTTTCGGGATGAGGGCATCTAAAGGTGCAATAGAAGATTTTGCAATAAATCCTGTAACATATGAACCCATGATAATAACAAAGGGAAATGTAAAGGCTAAGGGGATATGCGGGTCAGGTCTTATTACCATAGTTGCCCAGCTTTTTGAAGCAGGAGTGATTGATAACCGTGGAAAATTCAACAGGGATCTCGGCACCGACAGGATCAGGAAAAAAGATGATATCTGGGAGTATGTTATTGTAAAACAGGAACTCACCGGAATAGACAGGGATATCACCATTAACGAGCCTGATATTGACAATCTTATCCGGGCAAAGGGTGCCATGTACAGCGGTGCTTTGACTCTGCTTGAAGAGGTGGGACTTTCCATAGTTGATGTTGAACAGGTCTATCTTGCCGGAGGTTTCGGGAGTTATATCGACCTTGAAAAAGCCATGACAATCGGCCTGCTTCCGGAGATGGAGCCTGATAAGATTGTATATATAGGAAACGGATCTCTTAGGGGCTGTAAGATGAATGCACTGACCAACAGCTTCAGAAGGCAGGTGAGCAGTGTTGTAAAAATGATGACAAATTTTGAGCTTGCCGAGACTTCATCATATATGGATCATTATGTTGCAGCCCTTTTCCTGCCCCATACCGAGCTTAATTATTTTCCGAAACTTAAAAAAAGACTTGATGCACTTCATAAAAGAAAAGCAGTTAAAGGACGTTAATTGTGAATAATGAAAAAAAAATAAAAAGTTTTGTTATGGAAGTTGATATTGCCGTACCTGAGTTGGGGAACAACACTGCAGATGCCGAGCGACTTAAAGAGGCTGTGAAAAAAAAATACGGCATTGAATCTCTGTCTGTCCCTTTGACTGTATTAAAAAAAATCCCCTCAAGTATCAGAAAATGGGATCACAGAATAAAACTTATTCTTTTTGAAGATCTGAGGGGATGGTTTGTGGCTGGAATAAGAAATCCTGATGATGTGGAACCTGTCTGTGGTATTGCGGCGGATATCGGTACCACAAGAATTGTTTTAAGGATTCTTGATCTTGAGACGGGAAAGAACCTTGGAGAAAGAGGTTTTGACAATCCTCAAACTGTTATCGCACCGGATGTGCTTGCAAGGATTCGCCATGCAGAACAGGATGCTGGCAGAAATGAGCTTCAGAGCCTTGTTATAGATGCGGTAAACGCCAATATTTTATCCCTGTGCCGGTCATGCAGCATTGATATTTCATCTGTTTATCTTTTCTGCGGTGCAGGCAATACCGCCATGACCCACCTTTTTCTTGGCATTGATCCCTCCCATATTATAAGGGAACCTTACATTCCCTGTGTGAATGTACCTGAACCGTTTAAGGCACGGGAAATAGGGCTTAATATGAACTCAGAGGCCGTGGTTTTTCTCTTTCCAAACATTGGCAGCTATTTTGGTGGAGACCTTATTTCAGGGATTTTATATGCAGGTATCCACAAAAAAGAATTTCCATGTATAATGGTGGATGTGGGAACAAATGCAGAGGTGGTTGTGGGAAACAGCGACTGGCTTATTGCATGTGCGGGAGCTGCAGGACCTGCACTTGAGGGTGGGATGAGTGATATGGGTATGACGGCGGGACCCGGCGTGATTGACACCGTGAAGATCGACAGGGAAACAGGGGATATTAAAATACATACCATTGACGAAAGGGCGGCAATAGGTCTTTGCGGTTCAGGCATGATAGATCTTGCAGCCGGGCTTTTCCTTTCAGGGATGATCGATATCAGGGGAAAATTTGCCGGTGAAAAATGTCATGGAAGATTATATGAAAAAGATGGAATATCATATTTTCGCTTAATTGATAAGGATTGTTCCGGAACGGGAAAAGACATTGTTTTAAGCCAGACAGATATAGATTCCCTTACAAGCTCAAAGGCCGCTATGTACTCGATTCTTGAAGTGATGGTGAACAATACGGCAGGCCTTGCCTTTGATGATCTGTCAAAATTTTACGTGGCCGGAACTTTCGGTTCCTTTATTAATCCGAAATCAGCCATATCCATCGGCATGCTGCCGGATATCCCCCTTGAAAAATTTGAGGTTCTCGGCAATTCATCCCTTGGAGGTGCTGCAAAACTTCTCCTTGACCCCGATTGTTTTGAGGAATTAAATAAAATCAGACAGAGTATTACCTATATTGAACTTAATGTGAACCAGGAATTCATGAATATTTTTTCCGGAGCGAAATTTTATCCCCATACTGACAGGTCAAGATTTCCGTCGGTAAAATAAAGGTTTTTACCTATGTTAATTAAAAATCTATTCAGATACTGGACATACCAGGTATTTTCTCCGGGCACTGTTTTAAGGGAGAAATACGAATCATTTAAAGCCCTGCTTGAATATGACAAAGCTGCCCATGATTTTATGGCCGTACTTGAGGATATTTATTATACTCCCGTAAAATGTGATTTCCAGGCAGTTGTACAAACCTATGAGCTTTTTTCCGGCTCCGTATCAAACATGGTGGAAGAACTTTTAAAAATGTGCCCTTCAAGCTATTGGGAATTAAGGTCATATTTTAAAAAGTTTGATTTTTATGTGCGTTTCATGCTTGCCCCTGAAGATTTTGATTTTTCCCCGCCTTTTGTCATCGATTTTAATAAAATTTTTTCTTTCAGTGAAGAGATCGCCGGTAAAAAAGCTTTTTCCCTATCCCTTGTCAACAGGAAACTTCATCTGCCCGCACCCAATGGTTTTGTGATTACAACCAATGCTTTTCATTATTTCATGGAGCTAAATGATTTACAGGAAATTATAAATGAAAAGCTTGCCGGCATTGATATTGATGATTTACCGGCCCTTGAAAGGACAGCAGCAGAAATAGAACAATTAATTGTAAATGGAATTGTTCCTGAAGATATTAAATCTGCAATAATGGACACTGTCCTGTTTCTTGAAAAGGCAGGTGAAACAGATTTAAGATTTGCACTTAGAAGCAGTGCAGTAAAAGAGGATGGAAAAGTCTCCTTTGCCGGCCAGTACAGAACGGTTTTAAATGTGGGGAAAAACGATATTTTAAATGAATACAAAAGGGTTATCGCGGGAAAATATTCTGCCCGTGCCCTTTTTTACAGGATAAGCCATGGCATACTTGACGATGAAACTCCCATGGCTGTCCTTGTCCTTGAAATGATCGATTCCAGTGTCTCAGGAGTGATGTACACCTGCGATACTGAAAACCCCGTTTCTGAAAATATTTTGATTAACTCTGTGTGGGGGCAGGGGGAAATGCTTGTTGACGGCAGGGTGACTCCCGATATTATAGAAGTATCAAAACAGGATACTTTTAGGATTGCAAGTATAAAAACAGGCAAAAAATCAAAACAGATGGTTTTGACACCTGACGGTAAAACAAGCGTAATTGATACGGATGAAAATAAAATAAATCGTCTTTCCCTTGATGAATTGTCTGTTTTGACCCTGGCAAGATGGGGACTTTCCCTTGAAGATTATTTTGGACAGCCCCAGGATATTGAATGGTGCAAGGATAAATCGGACAAACTTTTTATCCTGCAGTCCAGGCCGTTGAATATTGATGTTGATACAATTGCCGCCACGGCAGGAGAAATTCAGACAATTGATAATGAAATTGTCTGTTCAGGAGGTGAAACCGTTTGTAAAGGTGTTGGATCAGGAGATGTTTACAGGCTTGAAACCATGTCTTTTTCCGATGAGATTCCCATAGGAGCGGTTCTTGTTGTACCCCATGCTTTGCCCGGTCTTGTTACATTAATAGATAAAGTTAATGCAGTGATTATTGAAAAGGGAAGCCGGGCAAGCCATTTTGCGTCCATTGCAAGGGAATTTGCCCTCCCTGCCATAGTGAATGTTGCAAAAGGTTTCCATGATCTGGTCAATGGAAGTAAAGTCACTGTGGATGCAGATCAGGGCATTGTATATAAAGGATTTGTTGAATCAGCATTAAAAGCAGACCCTGAAAAGGAAGATTTTTTTAAGACCAGCTCTTTTATGGTTAAACTGCGGTATGTTATGAATTTCTGTGCAAAACTGCAATTAACTGATCCAGAATCGGATTCATTTGTACCGGAGGGGTGCAGATCACTCCATGATATTATAAGGTTTGTCCATGAAACCGCCATGGGAGAGATGTTTTCCATTGGAAGCAGAAAAGGAAGCCGGAAAAAAGGAGCAAAACAGCTTGTTTCCAAAATTCCCATGCTGTTCTATCTGCTTGATGTTGGAAACGGCATAAAGGAGGATGGAAAAAATAAAAAAATTCTTAAACCCGGGGATATTGCAAGTGTTCCCTTGAAAGCCTTATTAAAAGGGCTTTCAGATCCCGGAATATGCTGGTCTGAAACCACCCACTTTGACTGGGAGGAATATGACAGGATTGTGATGGCAGGGGGGATAATCAGTGCGGATTCCCCCATGTTCGGCAGCTATGCAGTTATGTCCGAGGAGTATTTAAATGTAAATTTCAGGTTTGGATATCATTTTGTTATTGTGGATACAATCTGTTCGCCTTTAAAGGAGAATAATTATGTCCTTTTCAGATTTTCCGGCGGTGGTGGTACTCCCAAGGGACGGGCCCTGCGCGCAGGTTTTATTAAAGGTATTTTGACTCAATTTGGTTTTATGGTTGATATTAAATCGGATCTTATTGATGCGGAACTGAGGAGCGGATCTTTGGAAACCATGGAAGAGACACTGAATATGACAGGAAAACTTCTTGGTGCTACAAAATTAATGGACATGTATCTTAAAGACGGCCTTGATATACAATTGATGATCGATGACTTTATGAACGGCAGGTATGATTTCAGAACAGCCGTTGATAAGGGCGCTGCGATATTGGAGAGACATTGAATGGCCGATTATCCCTTAACATGGGTCAGTGACAGTATTGCCGTTGGATATGCACCCATGTCATATGCTGAGCTTGATTCCATAAAAGCAGGTGGCATTGATGCCATTGTGAATTTATGCGCTGAATTCAGTGATCTTCACGAACTTGAGGAAGCATCCGGGTTTGAAGTTTATTATCTTCCCATATGGGATGAGGATATCCCGTCAATGAAAGATATGGAGGCTGCTCTGTCGTGGCTTGATGAGGCTGTGTACCTCGGGAAAAAAATACTTGTTCACTGCAGGCATGGAATCGGAAGAACCGGAACATTTGTTACATCATACATGATTCGAAAAGGTATCAGCCTTAAAGCAGCCTCAAAAAAGTTAAAATCATCAAAGGCAAATCCATCAAGTTACGGCCAGTGGAAGTTGCTGAAAAAATATGGTAAAAAATCAGGTGTACTGAAAATCAGGGAGCCCTCCCTTGAGTTTAAAAACAGGGTGGATTTAACCGGCTTTTTTTTCGATTATGAGTCTCTGATTCAGGATATTGACAGAAAGCTGCTGCAGATCGGGGATAATACAGAAATGCTTTCTACGGAATGCGGCAGGGGTGAAGATCAATGCTGTAAAAAACCCTTTGATCTTCAGTTAATTGAAGTCCTTTATATTTATTCAAATATTAACAGACATTTCACATCTGCCCAGAGGGAGATACTCATTCAAAGGTCTGTTACAGTGTCAAAATCCATGACTTCATCAAAGGGTGATGCTGATGATAAATTATGTCCGTTCAATGATGGCTCAGGGTGTGAAATTTATGATATCAGACCTGCAAGGTGCAGAATTTATGAAAAAAAAGATTTTTTACCGGATCAGGATGAAATAAACAGCATGCTTTTTGAATTGTCAAAGAGTGTATTTCTCGCCTTTTCAGGAAAATTTTTATCTGACGTTGATTTTGTTTTTCCGGCAGCTGATATTGTTTCGGGAAAATTTGTCCAGAAATACTTTAATTACATGGCTGACATTGAAAGAAGAAAACACAACGTAATTTAGGCGTAAGGCACTGCTAACAGCTGTATTTCATCCACAGAATTGTAAAAATTCGATCTTAATCATGTACTGAGTATCTGTTGCACCTTGTCTTCAAGTTCGTCTTTGTCAATGGGTTTGACGCAGTATTCATCGGCGCCGAGTCTTAAACATTCCCTTGCCGTTTCAATGGTGGGATATCCCGTCAGTATGATCACCCGGATTGAAGGTGATCTTTTCTTCAACTCCTCAAGCACCTCAACTCCGCTCATTTTTTTCAGTTTTATATCAAGAATGGCAAGATCAACTTCATTTTTTTCCACAAAGGCAATCGCTTCCTCTTCTTCTGTAAAAGGAAAAATTTTATGCCCCTTTCTTTCAAGGATTCTCTTAATTAATTTCGTTGCATCCAATATATCATCAACTGCTATAATGTTAGACATCTGATTCTCCTTTTTTAATTCTTTCTAAAAATGCTGCTCAATGTGTCGACAGCAGAGCCCCCTTAGGTCGATAGCTCCAGCCCATCAGGACCCAAAGGCGATCAGCCCTTTTTGCCCTGCCGGGCGTTAAGAAGCGCAGGCTGTTTGAGGACATACCTGCCCGCAGTTCCTTTTGCTTTAGACCGGCAGGGCAAAAAGGCCGCCGGCGGTTCCGGGCTGGAGCTATCGACCTAAGGGGGCGGCATTGTACTATGAGATCGTTTGAGAGCAACCATATCGGCCTAATACTGTCAAACAACACTTAGACCCGTGGGCAGCATCACAATAAATTCCGTTCCATTTTCTTTATTTTCCCCTGACAAAGGTGGTGAGAAAGCTTTTATTATTCCATTATGCTCCTTTATTATTCCAAATGTTACAGATAACCCAAGTCCTGTACCTTTATCAGGACCTTTAGTCGTGTAAAACGGCTCAAATATTTTTTTAATATTTGCTTCTGATATTCCCGGTCCTGTATCTGCAATGGATATTTTTATTTCATTTTCAGTCATACCCATTTCCGTTTTTATAAAAATACTGCCGTTTTCTTCAATTGCATCAAATGCATTGTTCAAGAGATTGATAAAAACCTGCTTGATTTTTTCTTTGTCTCCCTTCATAAGCAGGGGAGTTTTTCTGTACTCATGTTTAATAATAACATGATTTAGACTGAATGTGTGTTCAAGTATTCCAATAACTTCAGTTATGGCTTCATTAATATCAAAATCACTGATAATACTTGTACTGGAACGGGAAAATTTCAAGAGATCCGCAACAATTCTCGAGCATACCTTTGTCTGTTTGACAATGGTTTCAATATCTTCATAAATCTGGTCGTCTTTGCAGACATCTTCCATTAAAAGCTGGGCATAACCCAGGATAATACCAAGGGGGGTATTGATCTCATGGGCGACCCCTGCTGCAAGACGTCCCACAGATTCCATTTTCTGGGCGTGGGTAAGCTGGTCCTGTACCGCTTTAAGCCTTGTGATATCCCTGCCGCTGCAGACCAGCCATTTAATTTCATCACCTGTTTCTGCAACGGGAATTTTTACAACATGCATCCAGCGTATTCCTTTTTTCCCTTCCACCTTATTCTCTTTGATAAGGGGGATTCCGGTTTCAATGACTTTTTTGTCCTCCTGATTATAGATTGATGCATTAACCCTGGGAAAAAGATCATCATTTCCCTTTCCTATAACCTCTTTTCTTGTTTTATTCAAGGTTTCACAAAAAGCCCTGTTGGCCGAGATATACTTTCCTTTATTATCCTGCAGGGAAATAAAATCGGGAATGGCATCAAGAATCATCTGGAGCATGCTTTTCTGTTCATTTAAAACACTTTCAACATTTTTTAAATCAGATAAATTACCTTTTAAAGACAGTGTCATGGCATCAAAACTTTCTGCAAGGCTTTGAATTTCATCCCCCGAGCATTTTTTATAAACCCGGCATTGCTGGCAGGATTTTATTTTTTTTGCATATTCCCCTTCAACACAGGTGGGACAAAGGGTTCCTGCAAGATACCAGCACCTGTGATTGTAGTTTCTGTATGCCGGGCATTTTTTCTTGTTACATAACATAATATCCCAGCAGTTTTTTTTCAGCGTAGGGGCAGTCCTCACGTCAAGATTTCCCTTTAAAGCCTGTTCCGATGATTCATGCAGTTTTTTAATACTCTGGGTTACAGGATTTAAAAGCAGGCTGCCCACAACACCTGCAATGAGTATGGCAAAAATGATCGTGATAATTACGGAAATCATGATTTTCCTCACCGCTTTTTCGGCACGCGTCCTGAAAAGTCCTATTCTTACCGTTCCCAGCCTGTTGTTATTGATAAGTACTGGTATTGCATAATCATAGATCAATTGACTGCCTGTATCAAGAAGCTGCATGGAGCCTTTATCTTTGCTGGACACTTTGTTTGCATTTATAAGTTCCGTTGGAAATCCGTGTTTAAAACTATGGATAAGGGGATTATTATTTTTATCTAATACAAATGTATAGGAAATATCATCTCCGAGCTTTACCGTTTCATCCACAAGGACTTTCATTCTCAAAAAATCCATTGCCAGCATGGGTTCAACCATGCGGGCGGAAAGAATTCTTGCGATTGAAATTTCCCTGTTTTTTATCTCTTTGAGCATGGAATCTTCCATTGCATGGCTGACCCAGAAAAAAATAACAAGCCCCTGGAGCAGGAGCAATGCAAAAAAGCCGAGATAAATTTTGTTACGAAATCCAAGTTTCATCTGTTTTTACGGTTTCCTGTTTTTCGATATTGCCGACGGATGTGGAGTCCGTCCGTATATGATCTTTTTTAATTAATCATCGAGGTTTATATTAAGTCTTTTTGCTAATTTACGGACTGAATCAAATTCTGCATCATTGGATGATATCACCTTGATAAAATTGGCGGTTTTCAATATTTTTCTGTCATTTTCATTATTCCAGTCAAGGCTTAAAAGGGCTTTTTTCAATTTATCCACAATCTTTTGATTCAGGTTCTTTCTCACGGCATAAACCCAGCCGGGATAAGGATCGCTCATTGCAATAATTCTAATCTGGTTTACATCAATCTGGTCTGCAATTACGTCAAGTGCTCCTTCCCTGATGGTTCCGATATCATATTCTCCGGCGTACACGGATAGTATGACTTTTTCCTGCTTGCCTCCGGGGCCGGGGGCAAATGTTATACTTTTGAAATCCTTTTTTTTTATACCGTGGTCAATGAAATAGCCTAAAGGATACAGATACCCTCCTGCCGAGGTTGAGTCCACTGCAATCCATCTTTTGTTGCGGCAGTCTGATATGGTTTTTATTGAGGAATTGTCAGCCCGGCAAATGATCTGTCCCCTGAATTTATTTTTTCCCATGACTTCCACAATACGCGCAAAGGCTTTTGCTCCGTAGCGATGGGCTATTTTAATATAGATAAAAGGATTGGAAAACGAAATATCTATTTTGCCCTGTCCCACCATTTTCATATGCTGTTCAAAAGTATCCGGGAAAACCTGTTTTATATTCAACCCGGTTTTTTTTCGCAGATATTGGATCAGGGGGTGGTGACGGGTATATGATGTGGTATGGGAGTACTGGGGAAGATAGGCATAGGTGATCACATTGGGCTCTTCTTTAAGGATAACCTGCTGTCTGATTTTCAGGTTCACTTTTTTAATTGATTCGTTATCTTTACATCCGGGGGAAAAAAATAAGGCTAAAACTAAAATTATCAGTAATACCATCCATGAATATTTCATTTTTTTACCTTTTGTAAATTTTTTCTGCAGCCCCTGCATCACAGCGTTGAAATACGGGTCAACTAAAGTCTGATTCCCGTTTATATTTCTATATTTGTTGGGAGGCAGCTGGGCAGATCCAGCTCCGCCTCATGGCGGTTCTATAATTGTGCATTTATCCAGTCCACACGGCTCATAAGTCCTCGTATGATTCTTACATCCCTTGATGACAGGCCGGATCTCCCGAATATTCTCCTGAATGTCCTTAAAAGATGGTCAGGATTCTGGGGATCTAAATAATCGATATCAGATAATGTTTTTTTCATGTGGCCGTACATAAGTTCAATTTCACCGATGTCAGCAGATTTATCATTTTGCTCTTTCTGATCATTTTGATCGATGGAATTAGAGGCATCAGCACATGTTATGTGTCCTGTATTTTCATTTTCTGCGCAAAAGCTCTCTTCTTTAACAGCCTTT
The DNA here is from genome assembly GCA_015493575.1 of Desulfobacteraceae bacterium. Lineage (GTDB taxonomy): Bacteria > Desulfobacterota > Desulfobacteria > Desulfobacterales > Desulfobacteraceae > WGCX01. Next base: position 11,733 of record WGCX01000270.1, read on the forward strand.
GAAATTTCATATGCAAAAACACAAAGGGCGTGCGACAGGTTCATTGAAGCAAAGGCATTATCCGTTGGTATGGTTACAAAGTGCTGGCAAAGCTCAAGTTCATCAGATGTCAGACCATTGTCCTCCCTTCCCAAGACCAGAGCGCATTTATGATTGTTTTCAAAGCCAGCTATTTTTTTTCCCGCCCTGTCAGGAGTTAAAAGGTTTTTCCTGTATTTTCCAATACGTCTGGTTGTACCAAATGCAGTGTTACAGCCTTTAAGTGCAGATTTCAGATTTTTAAAACAAGGTGCATTTTCAAGCAGACAAACAGCTCCAAGGGCCATTTTCCTTGCATCGGGAATTTTTGTAAAATTTTGGCATGGATTTACAAGCCTTAAATCGGAAAGACCAAAATTCATCATTGCCC
>WGCX01000271.1 GCA_015493575.1 Desulfobacteraceae bacterium
GTGCAGGACTAACTAAAGGTCAAAGTACATTTACGTACTAAAATTAAAATAAAAATGACTTGATAAATTTTCAGAATTAAACGATATCACCTGTTAAATATTTTTATCAAAAAAATTATTATTGACACTTTGATCCCGGGTTCAAAGCCATAGGGAAACGCTTTAAAGGAGATGCATCATGATTGAAGACGATGAAACCCTGCAGATGTATATTGAAGAATCACTCGAGCATCTGTCCGATATTGAAAGTGACCTTCTTGCCATTGAAGAAGGTGGCAAAGATATTGATATCGATCTTGTCAATAACGTTTTCCGTGCTGCCCATTCCATAAAGGGAGGAGCCGGTTTCATGGGGCTTACAACCATAAAAGACCTTGGGCACAGCCTTGAAAACGTCCTTGACCTTATAAGGAATATGGAACTTGTTCCTGATTCAGACGTAATAAGTGTCCTGTTAAAGGGTTTTGATAAACTTGAAAATCTCATGAACAATATTGCCACAAGCAATGAAGAAGATGTTTCAGAACATCTGACAGCACTTAAAAATATAACAGAACAGACTGCCGTGGAAGAGCAGGAAGTTTTGGTAGAAGATTCAAAGGAAGATTCAAAGGAAATATTTGATATCTGCCTCAATGATGGCAGAATTTTTCCCCAGGTCTCACCATATGACATTGAGCAGTGCAGAAATGAAGGTAAATTCATTTTTATTGCTGAATATGAACTGATACGGGATCTGCAGCAGAAGAATAAAAATCCATTGGATTTTTTTGCTTCCCTTGAGAAAACAGGTACAATCCTTGATGCAAGATTAGGATTTCAATCAATTGGCACTCTATCCGAAACAACTCTGCCTGTTGAAATGCCTTTACAATTGCTTTACGCTTCCATACTTGAGCCGGATATGGCAGGAACTCTTTTTGACCTTGAAGATGAATATATTCATGTAATTTCTGAAGATATGATTCAATTATCAAAAATGCAGGAACTCTCAGAGCCCTCACTGATGCCTGCACAAAATAAAGCAAATGAACCTGAGATTGCCGTGTCAACTGTATCTACACGTGAGACAGCTGAAGAATCGGTAACTGCACCATCCATCCCTGCCGTTAAAGAAGAAAAAAAACCACCGGTGAAAACTGTTGAGGCCACTGCAAAAGGAACAAAAACAGCAGTCAGCGTTACAAAGCCCCAGGGATCTTTAAGAATAAATGTAAACCTCCTTGATACTTTAATGAATCTTGCCGGAGAACTTGTTTTAAGCCGTAATCAGCTCATACAGAGCATCACATCTTCAAACACAAAAGCTACTGAACTTTCAAGTCAGCACATAGACATGATCACTTCAGAACTCCAGGAAGCGATCATGAGAACAAGGATGCAGCCAATAGCAGTTGTTCTGAATAAATTTACAAGGGTCGTCAGGGATCTTTCAAAAAAAGTAGGAAAAACCATTGACCTTGAAATTGAGGGAAAAGATGTTGAATTGGACAAAACCATCATAGAATCTATTAATGATCCTTTAACACATCTTGTGAGGAATTCCGTAGACCATGGAATTGAACTCCCTGAAGACAGAAAAAAAGCAGGAAAAAACACTACCGGAAAAATTATTCTCAAGGCATTTCATGATGCAGGCCAGGTAAATATTGTAATTTCCGATGATGGAAAGGGGCTTGACCCTGACCGGATTGCCCTTACTGCAGTTAATAAAGGATTAATGACGGAGCAGCAGGTTGACAAACTTTCAGACAAGGAGAAAACAGAACTTATTCTTCTGCCCGGATTTTCCACAGCAGAAAAGGTAACGGATATCTCCGGCAGGGGTGTTGGTATGGATGTTGTTATGACCAACATTGAAAAACTTGGCGGCCTTCTTGAAATAAACTCAACCATTGGTAAAGGTACCGATATCCAGATAAAACTGCCTCTTACCCTGGCAATCATTCCAAGTCAGATCATCTCACTGGATAATGAAAAATATGCCATTCCCCAGGTTAATCTTGACGAGCTTTTGAGAATTCCTGCATCACAGATAAAAGAAAGAATAGAAAAAGTAGGAAATGCCGAGGTTGTAAGGCTCAGGGGGAATCTGCTGCCTCTGCTGGATCTTGGCAAAGTACTTGGAATCAAAAAGAAATTTGTACATCCTGAAGAAAAAACAGAGTACCCTGACAGAAGAAAGTCCATTGCTGACAGACGATCCACCTGCCACATTATTTCTGAAGACGGTGAAGAAATAATAGAAAGCAGTGAAGCTGCCTGTGAATCTGAAGAAAATTTTCAACGCAGTGACAGTGACAGGAGATACCATGCAGTAAGTGCCATTAATATTGCAGTGGTATCAGCCGGTTCATTCAAATACGGACTTGTGGTAGACGAATTGTGTGATTCCGAAGAAATTGTTGTTAAACCACTTGGCAAACATCTCAAACAGTGCAGCGGATATGCAGGGGCAACTATCATGGGAGATGGCAAAGTTGCCCTTATTCTTGATGTCGCAAGTCTTGCACAGATGGCAGGGCTCACCACCATGGCAGAAGTGGAAAGGATGGCAAAAGCAGTTAAAGCAGCCAGGAAAGCAAGGGAAAGTGCAAAGGATAAAATTTCCCTTCTTGTGTTTAAAAATGGTGAATCAGAATACTTTGCAGCGCCGCTTAACCTTGTAGAGAGAATTGAAAGAATTCAAACATCAACGATTGAGGAGATCAGTGATCGAAAAGTTATACAATACAGGGAGGGCACGCTTCCCCTTTATGAACTTTCACAAGTAACGAACATCGACCCTTTACCTGAAAGAGATCAACAGGAAGTCATTGTTTTTACAGTAAAAAACAGAGAACTGGGACTCATGGTTACCCCTCCCATTGATGCCGTTGAAGTAGCCCTTGAAATTGATGACTCAACACTGAAAATGCCCTGCATAAGCGGTTCCATGATTATTGATAAACATACAACGCTTCTTGTTGATATTTTTGAGCTTGTAAAACAACTTAATCCGGAGTGGTTTGAAGAAGAAAAAAATGCTGTCGCCCAGATGGAGGATGACGGTCAGAAAGTTATACTTTTTGCTGAGGATTCAGCCTTTTTCAGAAATCAGGTGAAAAAATTCATGGTTCAGGAAGGTTATCAGGTTATTGTTGCAGAAGACGGGGCAATTGCCTGGGAACTTTTAAAAGAACGCTCGGATGAGATTGATATTGTTGTCACTGATCTTGAAATGCCGAATATGGATGGATTTGAACTTACTGAAAAGATTAAAAGCGACCCTAAATTCTCTCATTTTACTGTAATTGCACTGACATCACTTGCAAGTGATGCACATATTGCAAAGGGGAAAAAAGTCGGTATAGATTCCTATGAAATAAAATTAGACAGGGAAAACCTGATGAAAGTGATCAGGCAGTACCTGAACCTGTAATTAGAAACCGCTTTTTATTTTTGGTTGTTAGGCTGCTATGGTCAGTCAAAAAAAATTAGTATCAGGAAACAAAAGAAAAGATTATAAAAAGAAGCGCAAAGATACATCGCTTTCCTGTATCCTGTATCCTGTATCTTGTATTTTGTTTCTTATTTCTTGTTTCTTGACACCAGAACCGCCTCATGGCCGTTATATTTGAAGGAGAGATCAACATGGATGATACAGAAAATACTACAGAAACAGCCAGTATGGAACTTGCTACTTTTTATGTTGGGGGCTCATTATACGGCATCGATATTATGAATATTCAGGAAATAAACAAACATTTCGAGGTTACCAAGGTTCCCCAGGCAGCAGAGTACATTATAGGAGTGCTCAATCTAAGGGGAAAAATTGTCACCATCCTTGATATAGGGAAAAAAATAGGGCTTTCACATATTGAAAGAAGCAAGGATAACAGAAATATCATTGTGCAGTCCGAGGATGAATATATCGGTCTTCTTGTTGATTCAATAAGCGACGTGGTGATTGCTGAAAAATCACATCTTGAACCTGCCCCTTCAAACCTTGGCGGTCTTGAAGGTAAATTTTTCAAATGTGTGCTGAAAACGGAAAAAAGTCTGATTGGGATTCTAAATATTGAAGAAGTATTAAAAGATTAAAAAACGGAAAATTTTCACATGGATAAAATAAAAATTCTTGTTGTTGATGATACAATTGTCTATAGAAAAATCATCAGTGATGTACTGCATGATATGCCCGATGTTGAAGTGGTGGGATCTGCCAATAATGGTAAAATTGCCCTTTCAAGAATAAAGTCTTTAAAGCCTGATCTTGTCACTCTGGATATTGAAATGCCGGAAATGAGCGGTATTGAGGTGCTTGAACATCTGAAACATATCCCTGATGCTCCCATCGCCGTTATGCTCAGTACCCTTACACATAAGGGAAGTGACATGACGATAAGAGCTCTTGAACTTGGTGCTTTTGATTTCATCCCTAAACCTGACGGCGGCAGGATGGCAGAGAATATAATAAAAATCAAAAAAGCCTTTACCCCAATTTTTGAGTCTTATAAAAGGCAGAGGGCTATTAGGCTTAAACTCAAAGGCGGCAGGAGTACTAACGAATCAATACACTTGAGAAAACCTGTTTCCCGTCCTGTGGCGGGAAGGGTTACAGCAGGTGCTGGAACAAAAAGAAGCACCCTTTCGGAAATTGTTGGAATAGGAATTTCAACAGGCGGACCCAATGCTCTTTCCAAAATGATTCCAATGCTTACGGATAAAATCAATGTACCTGTGTTAATTGTCCAGCACATGCCCCCCATGTTCACTGCATCCCTTGCAAAGAGCCTTAATGCAAAAAGTGCTCTCACTGTAAAAGAAGCAGAAAATGGTGAACCCATCGTACCGAACACGGTTTTTATTGCCCCAGGTGGTAAACAGATGAAGATAATTGCAGGGGCTGACGGAAAAACAAGAAACATAAAAATAACTGATGATCCACCTGAAAACAGCTGTAAGCCTTCTGCTGATTATCTTTTCAGGTCAATAGCCCAGCATTATATAGGAAGAGCCACAGGGGTGATTATGACAGGCATGGGTTCCGATGGGACAAAGGGCCTGCATTTAATGAAAAAAAACGGGAGTATTATCATTGCCCAGGACGAGGCGACATGTACAGTATATGGCATGCCCAAAGAACCTATAGAATCGGGGATAGCTGATGTAATTGCGCCTCTTGAAAAAATTGCCGAAGAAATAACGAAAACCGTCATTAGATGATAACGGGTTAAAATGATAAAAATCACTCCTTCCGAATTTACTTTATTTAAAAAGTATATTCTCGATATATCAGGCATAGCTTTAACAAAGGGTAAAGAATACCTTGTGGAAACAAGACTTAACCCGCTTGCAGAAGAACTTGGATGTTCATCTTACCAGGAGCTTTACCAAAAGGCTAAATCGGATTTTAAAAAAGAAATTGAAAAAAAAATTATTGATGCTATCTCCACTAATGAAACGTATTTTTTCAGGGATAAATCTCCATTTGAACTCCTTCAGTTCAGAATTATTCCGGATCTTATTGACAAACGTTCAAAGTCAAGATCAAAAATCAGACCAAGTATACGTTTATGGAGTGCAGCAAGCTCAACTGGCCAGGAAATATACAGTATTGCCATGGCGCTTCATGAAATAAATGTCACGCCAAAAGACTACAATATAAAGCTTCTTGGAACCGATATATCCGATGCTGCAATAGCAAAGGCAAGTTATGGGAAATACAATAAATTCGAAGTCGCAAGGGGGCTGGATCAAAAACGATTAAACAAATATTTTGTAAAGGATAAGGATTCATGGAAAATCAAGGATGAACTGAGGGCAATGGCCCAGTTTAAGAAATTAAATCTCATGAAACCTTTTATGGGCCTGGGGAAATTTGATATTGTACTTTGCAGAAACGTAATGATTTATTTTACAAGTGAAGACAGAAGAAAAATTTACGAAAAAATTGCAAAAGTCCTGGAACCTGACGGTTACCTGTTATTAGGCTCTACGGAATCCCTTGCCAATGACTCAGATCTTTTTATACCAAAGAGATACTTAAAATCTGTTTTTTATCAACCTAAATAGAAAATAACGGCCATGAGGCTGATTTGAAGACTCACAGACTGCCTCAAAGAATCAAAAATTCTGACAGGTACAGGACAGAAGGGGCGAAGCCAACTCTTATTATTAAAGGAACTTAGCAGGAGTTTCTTATAAAAAGAAATTCCTGCAGAACGGTATATTTTTTATGAATGAAATAAATCCAGAAGAATTCATCGATGAGCTGAAATTCTGTCTTAAAGAAACAGATATTGTAAAAGCAAAAGCTCTTTTACAATTTGCTTCCGGCTCTGACATGGATACCGAATTGCAGAAAAGGGCTCTGACAGAACTTGGCAGGGCAGATGAAAAAATTGCCTTTCCATTGCTTGAGTATCTTACAAAAATTAAAATTTCAAATAATGAGATAAAAGATGCTCTGTATGAGTTGATATTGGACAAAGCCTATGGCAACACAGAACTTGTAATAAAATATATTACACAGAACGACAAGGAAAGTCAGCTGATATACCTTAAAGCAGCAGGTGATCTCCAGCTTGTGGAAACCGCTCCCGTGCTTGCAAAAATCCTTTCAAAAAGCACTGACATCGATATTATCATTAAAACAATTGAAGCCATGGGAGCGTTGAGGATTAAAAAGTTTCTTCCTTTGTTTTCTTCAGTAATGGCAAGCAAAAAAGATGAAAAAATAAAAAGGGCTGCTGTGTTTGCAATTGCTGAGACTGGAGGAAAGGAGGCTGTTGAACTATTATCTTCAATGATAAAAGGAGCTGATGAACTTAATCTCATTGTAATCGAAGCCCTTGCAGGTATTCAGGACCAAAAGGCTCTTGATTCCATCACATCTCTGCTTGATTCTCCTCACACCAGTATAAGAGATGCTGCAATTAACCAGCTTATCAGAATCGGCAGTAAATCTGTGCCCATACTTACCAGAGCCATGTCAAATGCTGAGTCAGACTACATGGTTCACCTGTTGACAACACTCGGATATATCGGAGATATTGCTGCAATCCCCGCTGTACTTGATATTGTAAATTTAAAACCAAAAGATCCGAATATAAGGCAGGCCGCCTATGAGGCCCTGGAAAGGCTACCCTCTGCAAAATCAGCCATAACCCTGGCAAACGGGTTACAGGACTCGGTTGAATCCGTAAGGATGAGTGCTGCAAGAGCTGTTGATAAAAATCTTTCAAAAGTACTTGTGGCTGGGCTCAAAAACATAGTCAGACAGGAAGACAATGATGCTGCCAATGCAGTGTCAGCACTCATTGACTCGTCAGCAGATAATATATTTAATTTTCTTCTTGAGGAAAAATCATTTATAAAGCTTGCAACTGCCCACCTTGCATCCAAAGCGGATCCTTCAACATGCGAACATTTCTTAAATCTTTTAAAAAATAAAAACAAACAGGAACTTGCCGAAACCATTGCATCCAAGCTTCCGCATTTTGAGACTAATAAGCCGGAATCTATGGATAAACAATTGTTTGTTATTGATGATTCAAAAATGATGCTTAAATTGTATCATAATAAACTTACAAGCCTGGGCTACAAACCGACATTATTCCAATTTCCCGGAGAAGCCATCAGTGCAGTAGCGGTTTCAAAGCCCGACCTTATAATTACCGACCTGAACATGCCGGACATAAACGGAATCGAACTGACCCGGGAAATAAGAAAAAAATATACAAGACAGCAGCTTCCTATTATTATGATCACAACACAAAGCGACTTTATTGAAAATTCCAAATCAGGCAGCGGAGCAAAGGTTAATGATAATTTTCTAACCAAGTCCGGTATCAACAGGATACTTCACAAACCCTTCACTGACGAAGAGCTGAAAACCGCGGTTGCATCTTTTCTCAAGTAAAGGTTGATGAGCCTGTAAAATTTCGGATTCTGCCATTTTTTCAATCGTAACATATTAAGATTTTTGATAGCGATTTTAGCATTTTTGACTTTTTACGAGACCATCAAGGTTCTATAAGAAAGAGCTCATTTTTGACAAAGTAACTGATGCTCTTTTTATTTTCGTCAGAATCTTTGATTCTTTGAGGCAGTGTAACGCAGTCCAGATCGGCCTCATGGCAGTTTTATATGAACTCTCGCTAAATTCCTTTAAAAATAAGAGTTTCAATATTTGTTGTGATGCCGTTTAAGAGTCACCAGATCTGCCTCATGGCAGTTTATAAGAAACAATTAGTCTCTGGCAAACCGGCCTGATTGAAACATTTTTGTGTCGGAAAAGAATGCCTTTCAAAAACTTTAACAGGAACATCTATGTTAAGAAAAGCTGTTATAAAAGATATAAAACCGATCCATGAACTTCTTCAGGTTTACGGCAGAAAAGGAGAACTCCTTGCAAGACCGTTAAGCGAACTATATGACCACTTGAGGGATTTCTGGGTGTTTGAAGATGAAAATACAGGTAAAATAACCGGATGCTGTGCACTGCAGTTCTGTTGGGATGATCTTGCTGAAATAAGATCTCTTGCCGTGGCAGAAGATTTTACAGGAAAAGGTATCGGCACACTGCTTGTGGACAGAAGTGTTCAGGAAGCATTGGTTTTTAAAGTCCCGAGACTTTTCACCCTGACTTACAGACCATCGTTCTTTAAACGGTTTGATTTTTATACAATTGACAAAGCAGAACTTCCCATAAAAATATGGGCAGACTGCATCATGTGTGTGAATTTCCCTGAATGTGACGAAACAGCAATGGTAAAAAACCTGTCTTAAACAGGTTTTTCCCATAACCGTTTAACAGACTGCCTGTAATTTTAGGATTATGAACAACAGCATATTGTCAGGAATAAATCCTCTTAAACAGAATAGGAGGATACTTATGCACGGAAGGCTTTGGCATTATCTGCTCGGAAAATACTGTAAGCCAGTTTATATCAGGATTCAAATCCCTTAACCGGCCGCCTTCCGGATAAAGAGCATGGGGTGTATATGCATAATGGACATTAAATATACAGATAATTGATTTGCCTTCCCTGGCAACTGCATAGTTCTTTGTAAAACTGTTCTGTGTCATGCATGCAAGTTGGGCTATTTCTCTTATCTCGTCCCTTGAAAATTTTACCAGAACAGCTTTTGAAACTCCTTTTTCACTTATTCTTAAAAGAGCTCTTGATTCACTACTTCCCACATAGATCGTTGCAATTCCATCAAATTTACCGGAGTACTGGGCTGCAACAATGGCAGCAGTTCTCCTGCCGCCTGCCATTGCAGGCATACCATAATATTCAAAAAACTTTTTCTGGAGATCCTCGGCATATTTATCACCCTTTTCATAAAGACTTTTTGAAATATACCTTAACTCCCTTGAGAGATCTTCTGCAGCATCGGCAATGGGCCAGTCAATACGAACATGGAAATGGGTCAGCGCATATCTGTTTTTTAATTTTGCATCCCTTTGTATAAGCAGAGCGTAATCAACCGGAAGCAGAATCCTCATAAAATCAAAAAAGCCATCTGTTTCAAAATATTTGATATTTCTGTTAAAATTCTCAACACCTGGAAAATCTTTGTGTTTAATAAGGTTTGTCTTGGTTGTTTTATTTACATCAAAATATCTTATATATTTTTTATGTTTATCATCTATATGATCTTCGAGAAATAAAACAAGGAAAGAATTCTGTGCTTTAAATTCAGTGCTCGGAATCCTCGCCCTTGGTTTTAATTCCCTTGTTTCAACAAAAGGATAGGGAGTTTTCTCATTGATAAAATTAAAATAGGAATCTATCAGGCAGTATTGAATTACAAACTGATCCATTTCATCTCTTAACACCTTGTAGTAGGATCTTCTTAATTTTTCACTGCGGCTCAGCTCGTATCTGTGACGGTAAATCACTTACCGTTTCCTCCTTTTTCCCATGGATTGCCTGATCTTCAGTTAAACAATTTTAGTAGTGAAATTTTTTGCAGGGGATTTGTCATTTGTGATTTTTTTCAAGGGCTGCAACTCCGGGCAGTTGTTTCCCTTCCATAAGGCATAAAAAAGCCCCGCCGCCCGTTGAAATATAATCCATTTTATCCGCAGCATTACAGAGCTTAACTGCAAGATCTGTATCGCCACCCCCAATAACAGAAAAGCCATTGGATTCTGCCACGGCATCGGCAATTTGCTGTGTGCCCGAACGGAATCTTTCCATCTCAAAAACACCCATGGGTCCGTTCCACACGATTGTACCAGCTCCTTTTAGCGCCTCTGCAAAAAGTTTTCCCGTTTCAGAACCGATATCAAGTGCCATCCAGGATGCAGGAATGTCTTTAATGGAGACTTCTTTTTTTAAAGCATCTTTGTCAAATTTTTCAGCAACAACCAGATCAACGGGAAGATAAAATTCAATTCCCTTTTGTTCAGCTTCCTTTATGATTCCAAAGGCAGTTTCAATTAAAGCCTCTTCAATACGTGATGCTCCCACATCAATGCCACGGCTTTTAAGAAAGGTGTTAGCCATGGCACCTCCGATTATAAGCTTATCAACATACTTCAGCATATTTTCCAGCGCCCCGAGTTTACTAGAGACTTTAACACCTCCCACAATTGCAACAAGGGGTCTTTCAGGATTATCAATGGCAGCATGGTAGGATGCAAGTTCTTTTTCAAGGAGAAAACCTGCAGCAGATTCAGCTGTAAACTCCGGGATGCCTACAATGGATGCATGGCACCTGTGGGAAACGGAAAAAGCGTCATTTACATAAACATCGCACAGGGATGCAAGTGCCTTTGAAAATACCGGATCATTGGCTTTTTCCTGTTTATGAAATCTTAAATTTTCAAGAAGCAGTATCTCAGAGTTGTGAAGTTTATCAACGGCATCCTTTACATCCTGACCAATACATTCATCCACAAAGGCTACATCTCTTGATAAAAGCCTGGATAAACGGTCTGCAGCAGGTGCAAGGGATAATTCAGGCTCTTTTTTTCCGGATGGTCTTCCCATGTGGGATATAAGTATGATCTTTGCCTCTTTTTTAATCAGGTACTCAATTAATGGAAGAGAGGACAGAATACGGTTATCATCTGTAATGTTTAAATTTTCATCCATGGGCAGGTTGTAATCCACCCTGACCAGCACTTTTTTACCATATAAATTAAGTTCTCTTACGGATTTCATTTAGTACCTTGTTTTACGTTAAAAATTAATCTGCATGCTGTCTGCTGAGCCGTTTTTTTCTTGACCATCTTTCAAAAAAACCTATCATACCTGCCTGCTCCCCTCTTTCTATTATCTCCTCCTGCACATTTTTCCCGCCTGAACCTGTCATTGCCTTTTTAAGACAGGCCGTTTTATGATCACAGGAAAACATGCATTCATCGGGAGTCTGTCTCAAGCCGTTGTCTGTCATGGGAAACACCTTGTCAAGATTCCCGAAGCAGGCAGGCAGGCATTCACCCGCTTCTGAGCGGTATTTATTTTTATCACTGTGCATGTTCTTTTTCAAATTCTCTGTTAAACTTTTCAATAAAACCGTTATCTGCAAAACTGTAAAAAACATCTTCTCCGGTTATCACATGCTCATGAACCATAATTCCCACATGACGGCAGGCAGAGACCAGCCTTTTTGTAATGGAAATATCTTCCCGGGAAGGAGAAGAATCTCCGGAGGGATGATTGTGTGCAAAGATCAGACCTGCAGCCCTGTTTTCAATTGCTTTTGCTATAACCTCCCTTGGATATACGGAACTTGAGGTAAGACTTCCTTTAAAAAGAATTTCCGAGGTGATCACCCTGTTTTTTGCATTAAGAAATATCCCGATAAAGACTTCCCTGTTTTTATGACTTATAAAATGATTCAGATAATCCTTCAAATCTTTGGAATTTCTAACAAATTTTTTGTCTATCAATTTCTTTTCAAGATAGCGGTCTGCAACCTCCTTTATCAGTTTGATGCCAAAAATATTGGCCGGCCCCACACCATTTACCCTTGCAAGTTCTGCCGAATCTGCTTCGCATACCCCCGGCAGGCTCTTAAACCGCCGTAAAAGTTCTTTGGCACTTTGTTTGCAGTCCTTTCTCGGAGTGTTAAGGGTTAAAAGCAGTTCCACAACCTCATAATCCAGAAAGCCTGAAAGCCCTGATTCAAGGAACCTTTGTCTCAGCCTTTTTCTATGACCTGCCCCTTTATGAATTTTCGTCTTCTCCACTATTTTCTTCTGAATCATCTTCCTGTGCTACATTTTCTTCGTGATTACCTTCTTCAGTATTACCTTCTTCAGTATTACCTTCTTCGGGATTATCTTCTTCGGGAAGTCTTGCAATGCCTATGAGTTTTTCCTCTTCTGCAAGAGTGATCAGTTTTACGCCATGTGTATTTCTGCTGATCACTGAAATTCCCCTGACATTTGTTCTGATAAGCTTGCCTTTGTCGGTGATAAGCATGAGTTCATCATTATCGTCCACAAAAAGCAGAGACACCATTTTACCGTTGCGCCGGGATGTTTTAATGGAAAACACTCCCTTGCCCCCCCTTTTCTGACAATTGTAATCCTCAACCAGACTGCGCTTTCCAAATCCGTTTTCAGTGACCGTCAAAAGCGTTGTTTCATCCCTTAACGCCGTCATGCCCACAACGGTGGAATCATGGTCTATCCTCATGCCTGTAACCCCCATGGTTCCCCTGGCCGTAGCACGGACATCGCTTTCGTGGAATCGAATAACCTTGCCTTTGTCAGAACCCATAAAAATATCCATGTTACCATCGGTTATCCTTGCTGAAATAAGTTCATCACCAGGGACAAGTTTAACTCCGATAAGTCCCCCTGATCTTGATCTGGAGTATAGCATGAGATCGGTTTTCTTTACCCTGCCCTTTTTTGTGGCCATCATCACATATTGATTTTCAGAAAATTCCGGCACGGTAAGAACCGTTGCAACCTTCTCTCCTTCATCAAGGTCAAGAAGATTAACAATGGCCTTGCCAAGGCTTGACCTTCCTGTCATGGGAAGTTCATAAACCTTGGTCTGATAAACCTTGCCCATATTTGTTATAAAAAGAAAAGTATGGTGGGTTGAAGCAACAAAGATATGCTCCAGAAAGTCATCTTCCTTGGTACCCATGGCCTTCTTGCCCTTACCGCCCCTGTGCTGGTTGTCATAAAGGGTAACAGGATTACGTTTTATATAGCCGCTTCTTGTGATGGTAACGACCATATCTTCTTCTGTAATAAGATCTTCAATACATATTGCACCGGTATCCTCGACAATTACAGTGCGCCTTTTATCCTGGAATTCCTCTTTGAGCTCGGCGATTTCATCCTTGATGATCCCCCTTACCACTTCATCACTTCCAAGAATTTTCTTAAACCAGGCAATATCCTTTAAAAGAGCATCATATTCCTCGTCGATTTTTTCCCGTTCAAGACCTGTAAGTCTCTGAAGGCGCATTTCAAGGATTGCCTGGGCCTGGATCTGTGTAAGGGAAAAATTTTTAACAAGCCCCTGTTTTGCCTCTTCAGGAGATTGAGAGGCGCGGATTAACGCCACAACGGCATCAAGATTATCAAGGGCGGTTTTCAGTCCTTCAAGTATATGGGCCCTTGCTTCGGCCTTTTTAAGCTCAAATAAAGTGCGCCTTACTATCACCACCCTTCTATGGCTGATAAAATGTTCAAGAATCTCTTTAATTGTCAACAGCTCAGGCCGGTTGTTCACAACGGCAAGAAAAATAATTCCAAAACTTGTCTGCATGTTTGTATGCTTGTAAAGCTGATTAATCACCACTTCCGGGACCTGATCTCTTTTAAGGCCAATCGCTATTCTCATTCCGTGGCGGTCTGATTCATCCCTTACAAAAGACACTCCCACTATAATTTTTGCTTTAACAAGCTCATCTATTTTTGCAACAAGCTTTGCCTTGTTCACCTGATAGGGAAGTTCCGAAACGATAATTGTATCCATTTTTGTTTTGGAATTTTCTTCGATTTCCGTTTTAGCCCTCAGGGTAATTATACCGCGGCCCGTGGTATAGGCATCATAAATACCTTTTCTACCGTGGATAATTCCATATGTTGGAAAATCAGGACCAGGGATATAATCCATAAGTTCAGTAATATCCATATCAGGATTGTCGAGAAGTGCTGTGATCCCGTCGGCTATTTCTCCGATATTATGAGGAGGGATATTGGTGGTCATTCCAACTGCAATGCCCGAAGACCCGTTTACAAGAAGAGCAGGAAATTTTGTGGGCAGAACCGAAGGCTCTTCCATTGTTTCATCGTAATTTGGAAGCCAGTCAATTGTTTCCTTTTCAAGATCAGCCAGCATAAGATGGGCAAGCTTTTTCATCCTGATCTCCGTGTACCTCATTGCTGCCGGAGAATCACCGTCAACGGAGCCAAAATTGCCCTGGCCGTCAACAAGGGGGTAACGAAGGGAAAAATCCTGAGCCATGCGTACAATTGTATCATACACGGCAGTATCACCATGGGGATGATATTTACCAATCACATCACCCACCACCCTTGCTGATTTCTTGTATGGTTTGTTCCAGTCGTTCCTCAACTGCCTCATGGCGTAGAGTACCCGCCTGTGCACAGGTTTCAGCCCGTCCCTTACATCGGGAAGAGCCCTTCCTATAATTACGCTCATTGCATATTCGAGATAGGATTTTTTCATCTCCTTCTCAATGCTGGTCACAATATCGCTGCTGGTCACATTATCCTCTGTATTTATCATCTACTGTCCTTACATTATACCTTAAATTTCTCGGGTTCGATTAAAATCTGAAAATTTGCAAAATAGATATCGGCAAGTGTTAAAAAAAGGGTCGCAATGAGTGGTCCATAGATAATTCCAAGAATTCCATAAATTTTAAGACCGCCGAGAACTGCAAAGAAAATAATTAAAGGGTGCATTTTAACCCTGTCTCCAACAATTTTAGGCTTAAATATGTACTCAATGCCAAGGGAGAGAACCCCATAAAAAACCAGCATGAAAATTCCTGCGGCGATCCTGTGTTTCAATATCAAAATAATGGACGTGGGGATCAGAACGGCACCAATACCGACTACGGGCAAAAATGCCAGAAACCCCATGATGATACCCCATAAAAAAGGAGCATCAAGGCCAAACAAAAAGAAAACAACCCCGCCGAGAACACCCTGGATCAAACCACCAAGTCCATTCCCCACAAGTATTGCGCCTGCCATATTTCCAAATTTTTTAAAAAGTTTTTCATTATCTTCGCGTGGTAACGGAGAAAGATTATAAATATACTCAATAAGACTGTTACCATCAATCAAAAGATAAAATACAACAATAAGCATCAGACAAAAATAAAAAACGACCTGAAAAACATTGGACGCGATAAAGCTTGCCTGCTGAAATAGAGAAAGACCGACAACCCTGCCAAATTCTGAAACGGGCTTAATCAAAGCATCCCATGAAAGTGAAGTTTGAAATCCCATGGTGGAAAGAATGCTGTTCACCCTTTCTAAAATATGTGTGTTTTTAAGGGCCTGCATCAACTGATTGCTTAATACAGCATCTTTACCCATGAGATAAAGATCATAGGCTTCCTTTGAAATCACACCGACAAAAAAAAGAGCAGGAACAAAAACAACAAGAAAAATAATTACACAGGTCGCCCCCGATGCAAATGAAGGCTTAAGCTTTCTTAAAAAAATACTGTAAAGGGGGAGTGAAATTCCTGTAAAAACAAAACCAAGAACAATTGTCCCAAGAAAAGGGATAATCAGTTTCCCTGCAAGCAGAAGAGCGACAAAAAAAAGAAACAGAAAAAAAAAGAAAACAGCTCTTTCCGAATAACTATGTTCCAAAACACCACCTTGCTGATACTTTTATTTCTACTTGCTGTTCGTCAAAAGTCCAAGAGCAGCTATAAGCAAAATAATTTCATAAACAATGACCTGAAGATAACTTCCAAAAAAATAATAAACTATGCCGCCTCCCACTATTGCAGGGACTCCTGTAACAACCATAATCCCAAGTTTTCTGCTGATATCCATAATAAAATCCCCTTGTTATTCTTTTTTTTATAAGAAAGAGAACGTAAATTTAATACGTTCATTTCAATATTTGTCAGAATCTTTGATTCTTTGAGGCCGTCTGAGAGTCTTCAGATCGGCCTCATGGCCGTTATCAAAAATTTAAGTAAAACTGAAAAATACAAATCACTTTCCAGTATCATTTAACCATGGACAAGTAAAGAAAAACCAATGAAAATCAGGGAGATCTATTTTTCTATGATCATCCCCATGCCCATGCCGCCACCGATACACATTGAGATCAGCGCGGTTGAATAGTCTTTCCTCTTCATTTGATTAACCGCAGTAACCATCTGCCGCGCACCTGTGCACCCGATCGGATGACCAAGGGAAATTCCGCTTCCAAGTTCATTTGGTTTTTCAACGTCAAGCTTTAGTTCCCTCATACATGCGATTGCCTGGGCTGCAAATGCTTCATTTAATTCCACCATATCAATATCATCAATGGACATTCCGGTTGTTTTCAGCACCTTTCTCACGGCAGGTACAGGTCCAAGTCCCATATAGGCAGGATCGATTCCGCCCGATGCAAAAGCTTTTATCTTTGCAAGTTTTTCAAGACCCATTTTATCGGCTGTTTCTTCATCCATTAAGAGTACTGCTGCGGCTGCATCATTTATTCCGGAAGCATTTCCCGCTGTAACACTTCCGTCCTTTGCAAACGCGGGTCTCAATCTGGCAAGTTTTTCCATGCTGGTTTCCATGGGACGTTCATCTGTATCAACGATCACATCTTTTCTGCGGACTTTAACGGGAACCGGAACGATTTCATTTGCAAAAGTTCCGTCATGAACTGCAGCAAAAGCCCTCTGATGGCTCAAAAGTGCAAGTTCGTCCTGTTCCTGACGTGTTATTCCGTATTTATTAACAATATTTTCAGCAGTAACCCCCATGTGATACCCATAAAAAATTTCATATAGCCCGTCATATACCATAAGATCGTATATGTCTCCCACCCCGGTCAATTCCATCCTGTGGCCCCATCTTGCCTTTGGAAGGGCCATGGGTGCATTGCTCATACTCTCCTGGCCGCCGGCCAGTACAACATTGGCAGAACCTGCCATTATGGCCTGGGCACCAAGGGCAATGGCTTTAAGACCTGAGCCGCATATTTTATTAACGGTGAACGCAGTGGTCTGTCTTGGAATACCTGCGGCAATCATGGCCTGTCTTGCCGTATTCTGGCCCTGACCTGCCTGGAGGACATTACCCATGATAACCTCGTCAATAGCCACGGGAGCAAGACCATCATCATAATCATATCCTTTTTTCTCAAGTTCAATCATACCCTGATCCTTTAGAGCATCCGGCCCGAATTCAGCCGACTCAGCATCGGCAACCGGCCTGAGGCCAGCCCTTTTTAAAAGGTCTTTCATGACAATTGAACCGAGTTTTACAACGGGTACGGTTTTTAAAGAGCCTCCAAAAGACCCCACAGCAGTCCTGACACCACTGACGATTACAACTTCTCTCATAAAATGTCTCCTTCAATATTGATTTTTTTCAGCAAACCGACTACATTAAATCATTCAAATTCCGGTATTCATGGCTGTAAGCCGCCGGAAACGACCAAGGTTCATAATTTCGGGAAATTCATAACAAATATAAACAAAAAATACAAGATATTATGTGCCTTATACTCTTTGCATACAAAGCCATACCCGACAAAAAACTGATACTTGCAGCAAACAGGGATGAATTTTTTTCACGTCCCACTGCAGCTATGGATCTCTGGCATGACAATCCCGACATTCTTGCAGGAAGAGATCTAAAGGAAAAAGGCACATGGCTCGGCATGAACAGAAACGGCAAATTTGCAGCCCTTACAAATTACAGGGATCCTTCCCCGGTGAAAAACAATCCGCCTTCAAGGGGAAATATAATAAAAGACTATCTCACATCAGACAGCAGTGCTGCTGATTTTCTTAAAAAATTACAAGCACAGGCAGATTCTTTTAATGGTTTTAATCTTGTCCTTTCAGATGACAGATCTTTTTTCTGGTTCTCCAATAAAGGCGGAAAACCGAAACAACTTGGCCCTGGAATATATGGGCTGAGCAATCACCTGTTAAACACACCATGGCCAAAAATACAAAAAGGAAAAAAGGCTCTTGAAAAAATTGTGTTCAATAAGGAAAACCTGTCCGTAGAAAATCTTTTTCATTTGCTTGAGAACAGAGAAATTCCGCATGACTCAGAACTTCCCGATACAGGTGTGGGCATTGAATGGGAAAGAATACTTGCCCCTGTTTTTATCAGCAGCAAAGACTACGGCACAAGGTCGTCAAGTGTAATAATGATAAATAATGACGGGCACGCTCTAATTGCAGAGCGGGGTTTCAATGAAAAAGGACTGCTTGAATATGAAAAAAAATTTCATTTATCACGGCCATGAGGCAATTGTTATGACATTATCTGCCTTACTTTGATTTTCGCTTTAAAGCAATCCATGCTTCCAGCCTCTGCTTCACCGTGTTTTCATATCCCCTGTCCGTGGGAAAATAAAACCGTTCTCCTTGAATCTCATGGGGAAGATACTCCTGGGGAACATAACCGTGTTTATAATCATGGGCATATTTGTATCCCCTGTTATAGCCAAGCTCTTTCATAAGCTTTGTGGGGGCATTTCTCACATGAAGGGGTACAGGAAGATACCCTGTTCCTTTAATTTTTTCCATGACATTTTTGTGCGCCATGTAAACGCTGTTGCTCTTTGGGGCCGTTGCAAGATAAACTGCGGATTGGAACAGTGCATCATCACCCTCGGGAGAACCTAAAAACCTGTAAGACTCCAATGCATTTAAGGCAGTTGAAAGGGCATTGGGGTCAGCAATACCAATATCCTCCGTTGCAAACCGCACCATTCTTCTGATGATGTAAAAAGGGTCCTCCCCGGATTTCAGCATCCTTGCAAGCCAGTATATTGCAGCATCGGGATCGCTTCCCCGAAGGCTTTTGTGAAAAACCGAGATAAGGTTAAAATGCTCCTCTCCTGATTTGTCATACATCATTGCTTTTTTATTGATGGCCTTTTCAACATCATCAATATTGACATCATGTGAAATTGTGTTTTTTAAATCAGTATCACCATTTTCGGCAGACACATGAAAAGCAATGGTTTCAAGATTGGTCAAGGCGATGCGCACATCCCCGTCGGAAAGGGATGCAATGCAGTCAAGAGCTTCATCCTCAAAGGAAATATTCATTTTCCCAAGCCCGTTTTCGCTGTCAGACACGGCTTTTTTCAGAATTTCTTTGATATGATCATCTGAAAGCCTGTTTAAGGTAATAATCCGGCATCTTGAAACAAGGGCCGGAATAACCTCAAAGGATGGATTTTCAGTTGTAGCGCCGATAAGGACAATGATTCCCTTTTCAACATGGAATAAAAATGCATCCTGCTGGGCCTTGTTAAACCTGTGGATTTCATCCACAAACAATATGGTTCTTTTCCTGTAAAGTTTTTTCCTCTCTTTAGCCCCTTTAATGATCTTTCGTATATCTTTAACACCTGAAAGAACCGCTGAAATCCGGACAAAATGGGATTTTGTCTCATTTGCAATAATACCTGCAAGACTTGTTTTCCCACAGCCTGGAGGCCCCCATAGAATCATGGAAAAAAGGTTGTCATTTAAAATAGACCTGCGCAGAACACTCGTATTTCCAGTCACATGCTCCTGGCCCACAAGATCATCAAGGGTTTCAGGCCTCATCCTGTCGGCAAGGGGCCGGAACAGCAAATCTTTTTTTTCATCAACAGAATCAAAAAGGTCCATCTATATTTTCCCTGTATTATCTCTAAATCTTTTCCGCCTACTCTGCTCTTTTCTCTCTTTTTTCCTCTTTAAGGTCTTTTTTTCTTTTTTTTCTGCATACCAGCCTGTTTTTACAGCGCGGGAAGAAAAATCTATTTTTCCGGTTCTCTCCCTGAAATACAGCCTGATGGGTGTTTTACCAAGCTCTGCCATCTCCCTTATCTGATTCACAAGGTATCTTTTATAGGAAAAATGGACAGCTGAAGGATAATTTACAAAGCATACCACTGTGGGAGGACGTACAGACACCTGGGTTGCATAGTAGAATTTAAGACGTTTACCCTTGTGCAGGGACGGCTCGGACCTGAAAACCGCATCCTCTATTATCCTGTTTAAAAGACCTGTATTTATCCTGTGGGAAAATTCATCATAAATACTTTGAACAACAGGGAAAATCTTATGAACCCGAAGGCCTGTCAAAGCGGATATTGTTAAAGCAGGTGCGTAGGATAAAAATTTGGATTTTATTTTCAGCTCTTCCATAAATTTTTTTTCGTTCTTTTTTTCTGCAGGAAGAAGATCCCATTTATTTAAAAGAAAAAGAGCTCCGCAGCCCCTGTCATGGGCATAGCCTGCAATGGTAATATCCTGGTCTGTAATCCCGTCATCGGCATCAATTAAAATTAAGGCCACATCGCAGTTATCAAGGCTTTTTAAGGACTTTAAAATGGAAAATTTTTCGATTTTTTCTTTAACCTTTCCCTTGCGCCTGATCCCTGCCGTATCGATAAGTCTGAAACGTTTACCGTTGTGCACAACCACAAGGTCAACACTGTCTCTTGTGGTGCCAGGTACGTCACTGACAACCACGCGTTTTTCACCGAAAAGCCTGTTTATAAGAGAGGATTTCCCCACATTGGGGCGACCTGCAACGGCAATGCATATCTCATCGGGATTTTCCATAACCATGTCAGATTCAACTTCAGGAAAACTTTTCACAAGATCATCTAAAAAAGGTGCCATTCCAATGCCGTGTTCAGCAGATACAGGATAAAATTTTTCAATGCCAAGGGAATAAAATTCAAGGATCTCATGCTCCTGTCTTTTACTTTCAATCTTGTTGACAATATAAAACACAGGCTTTAAACTTTTTCTCAACCTGTCGGCAAGATCCCGATCAAACGGAGAAATACCTGTCCTTCCATCAAGAACAAATACAATGATATCCGCCTCCATTATGGCCATCTCCACATGTTCTTTTATCTCCACGGCAAAGGAATCATCATCGGAAAGAAGAAATCCCCCTGTATCCACAATGGTAAAATCAACATCATTCCAAACGGCATCGCTATAATGCCTGTCCCTTGTCACTCCCGGGAAATCATCCACAAGGGCTTTTTTTGAACGCGTTATCCTGTTGAAAAGGGTGGATTTGCCCACATTGGGACGGCCCACAAGGGCAACAACCGGTTTCATTATTTTTAAACCTCCAGAGTAAAACAACCAATATTTTTTTAAACGATATTTCCTTATTTTTTCAATAGTTCTGCTCTATATATTATAAAAACCGCATTTTAGAAAGCCTGAAATTTTCGATCCTAAGCAAATTGCCAATAAAACCCAGTTTTTTTCTTAAAACAAATATCCCCCGCATAAAGCAACAAAAAAATCCCACCTGATTTTTCTTTGCGGCTTTGTGACTTTGTGCGGTTATTTTTTCCAATCTGCTTTTACAATGGTTATTATTCTGATATATAAGGGGACAGAATAAAAAATGAAAAGTTAATCATCATAACTTTTAAACAACACAATAAAAAATGAAAGAGGAACAATCCTACAATGACATCCTACTGGTGGGCACTCCAGGCAGTTCTAAGTGCGGTCTCCCTGTTTTTCATGCTGTTTGGGGTAGATCTTCTCATTGGCTCATATTCCCTTCATGATCCTTTTTATTTTGTCATGACTTTTTTTGCGGCCTCTCTGATCATCCTGATAAGCCTGACTTTGCTTGCCGGGTTTATTTTAAGAATGGTCAGGGTTTACAGACAGATAAAAAAATAATCCAATAACCGCCATGAAGCGGAACTGGATTTGCCAGAACGATCTCATGGCAGTTATTAATCCTTAAATAATCAATCTAAATCTTATCCATGACTCTTATATTCAGTTATAAATCCATATACAAATCCTATGGAGACCAGCCCGTTTTTGAAGATTTCTCCATAAATATCAGGAAAAAAGAACGCCTTGGAATCGTTGGAAGCAACGGAAGTGGAAAATCAACTCTTTTGAGAATTATGGTTGGCAAATCCTCACCTGAAAAAGGGGAAAAATTTTTAAAGGGTGCTTCAAAACTTGCCTATCTTGCCCAGGAAGATGATCTTGATCCTGAAAAAACCATTTTGCTGACTCTTGCAGATTCCCTTGCACAAGAAAATTTCAATGATCAGGAAAGACACAGAATTATCAGGCAGATGATCGGTACAGGCGGGTTTATGGATGAAAATGCCCTGTGCTCATCCCTTTCAGGAGGGTGGAAGAAAAGACTTGCCATAACAAAAACCCTTGCAAAAAAACCTGATTTGATCTTACTTGACGAACCCACAAATCACCTTGATATAAGCGGAATTATCTGGCTTGAAAAAATATTGCAGAATGCCGGTTTTGCCTTTGTAATCGTAAGCCATGACCGCTGTTTTCTTGAAAATACATGCAGCAGAATTATGGAGATAGGAAGATGCTATCCAAAGGGATATTTTCTTGTTGAAGGCGGTTATAAAAAGTTTGAAAAGATAAGGCTGAACTTTCTTGAAAGTCAGGTCAAACAGGAAAACATACTGACCAACAAAATGAAAAGGGAAACAAAATGGTTGAGACAGGGGGCAAAGGCACGATCAACAAAAGCCCGTTTCCGCATTGAAAAGGCCGACAGAATACGACTTGAACTTGCAGCCATAAGAACAAGGAACAGACAGACATATACACCTGAAATCAATTTCAACTCAAGTTTCCGCAAAACAAAAAAGCTGCTTACATGTATTGATATTGGAAAATCATTAAACAATAAAAAACTTTTTGAAAATATCACACTAAAACTGATGCCTGGAACACGTCTTGGTCTTATGGGTGAAAACGGAAGCGGAAAAACAAGCTTAATGAAAATTCTTGAAGGTAAACTCATGCCCGATTCAGGAATAATAAAAAAAGCAGATCAGCTTAAAATTGCCGTATTTGACCAGACAAAGGCTGGTCTTGATCCTGATATGACATTAAAAGAAGCATTAAGCCCTGAAGGTGACTCAGTTATATACAGGGGAGACAGTATCCATGTTGTTTCCTGGGCAAAAAAATTTCTGTTCACACCTGACCAGCTTACCCTGCCATTAAAAAGGCTTTCAGGCGGGGAGAGAACTAAGATCCTCATTGCAGAATTAATGATCCGGCCGGCAGATGTACTTCTCCTTGATGAACCTACAAATGACCTTGATATCCCCTCCCTTGAGATTCTCGAGCAGAGCCTCATGGATTTTCCCGGTGCAATTGTCCTTGTTTCCCATGACAGACAACTTCTAAGCAATGTGACAAATTCAGTTCTCTTTCTTGACGGCAGAGGCGGCTCAGGCATATTTGCAGATTATAACCAGTGTTTAAACATTAAACAAAAAAAAAGCATAGAGAAAAAAAAAGAAAAAAAATCCATTACCAGAAAAAAAATTATCAAAAACACAAAGAAAACTTTCCCTGCAAAACTTTCATATAAAGATAAATTCGAACTGGAACATATGGAAGAAAAAATATTATCCGCAGAAGAAACAGCAGAAGAACTTATGGAAAAGACAAAAGATAAAACAATTATCTCCGATCCTGAAAAATCTGTTAAACTTTATAACCTTATCCATGAAAGCCAGGAAAAAATCGAAAAACTATATAAAAGGTGGGAAGAGCTTGAAGCTTTACAGACAGAAATAGATCACCGGGAAAAATGATCTTGACCGGGACTATGATCAATGATATTATTCAAATTTTTGTATTAAGTGTATTAATAGCCTTGTATGCGCATAAAAACAGCATGGCCGGAGTATGATTTTTTTATATGAAACTCCTGCTAAGTTCCTTTAAGAATAAGAGTTGGCTCCGCGCCTTTGGCCCTATATTTGTCAAAATCTTTGATTCTTAGAGGCAGTATGTGAGTCTTCAGATCTGCCTCATGGCAGTTATAAAGAATTCTTAAAAAAGAAATGTGTATAAGGCTGATATCAATCCTTGCTCCAATGTAATTTTATACATGGGGCTTTAATATCCGTAAGGA
>WGCX01000272.1 GCA_015493575.1 Desulfobacteraceae bacterium
GCAAAACGGGGGTCAGGCTTTTCTTATTCGTTGTTATCAAACAGTAAATATATGTTAATCTCAAAAGTTAAGATAATGACAATAAGGAAAGCCTGACCCTCTCAAATCTTTAATGTCTAATAAAAACTTGATAATCGAGTATAAGATGCTGAATTTAAATGTGACATTCAGGTTGAAGGTGGGATTGCCATGGATTATGAAGAAATGAAAAAATTAGTGGATAAGCTTTCCTGTGATTTTGTTCTTGCAGACTTTAAAGAACCCGAGACTTTATCCTGTCTGCTGCCGGTTTTAAAGAATTTACATGGGAAATGTATTCAATTATCCTTGAATGATCAGGCAGATGATATTTTAAAGGCAAAAAAAATTATAAAAACCCTTATAAAAGATAATCCTGCTGATTCTGATGGAAAAATGGCAGCTCTTGGGGAATTGATAACAGGATTGTCCCCGTTGGTGAATTGTTCCGGTATATCCGGTAAGCAATCAGGTAAGGAGCAGGATCTAACGGGAGCTTCCACAGCATCCCGCTCAGAAACTTCATATCCTGTTTTAGATAATTCAACTCTTATCAGGACAGAGAACAATCTTGAAAAAACAGAGAAAAATCTTGAAAAATTTTCCATTCTCACCGGCAGGTTCTGTCCCGGGGAAATCATGGATCTTGGTTCCATGATAAATATTTTAGAAGAACTGATTGACTCCTCAAAGGGAAAAAAGTTTCTTATCTTCCGTGAGGTCTGTATTGCCTGCAAAAGCTATGTGGAAAATATGACCTCACAGCATATTAATAATACAAAACCCGTTGAAGAGGCAATAGTCCTCCTGAAATCCATTTTAAGGCACATAAAAAGCGACAAAGCCTTTGTGTTTGATTATTCCGATGTTCTGGAATTATTGGATATCAGATTTAAAGAAGGTCAGAAATTCAATGAAATACAGGAAATTACCGGAGAAACGGAAGACCGGAAGGATTCACATCAGGTATCATCTGAATTGATTGAAGAAGTATCTGATGTAAAAATACCGGACGAAAACAGAGCACCTGAAAAAATATCGGATGACGATATGGAGATTCTCGTTGATTTTATATCTGAAGCAAAAGAGAATCTTGATACCATAGAAGTTAATCTGATTGATCTGGAGCAGGATCCCCATGACAGGGAAATCATCAATGAGATTTTTCGCCCCTTTCATACCATTAAAGGGGTTTCAGGATTTTTATCCCTTAAAAAAATCAACAAGCTTGCACATACCACGGAAAACCTCCTTGACAGTGCAAGAAGCGGGGATTTTTTAATAAACAATGCTGCAACTGATGCCATACTTGAATCGGTTGATCTTTTAAAAGTTTTAATTGAAAGAGTAAGACAGGGGACGGAAACCGGATTCATGACTTCAGATGATGATATTGATATTGATTCATTAAAAAGCAGACTGCAGCAGTTGCAGATAGATCTTACAAAAGAATATAAAAAACCCATAGGTGATATACTTGTTAACAAGGGCGTTGTTGCAAGGGAAACTATTGATCAGGCCCTTGAAGCGCAAACAGAATTTCCCGATAAAAAAATCGGTGAAATCCTTGTGGAAACAAAGAAAGCATCTCCTGTCCAGATAGCTTCCGCCCTTATGGAACAAAATCCCGTGAGAAAACATGTTGCAACCCAGGTCAAGGTAAGTACGGATAAACTTGATGACCTTGTGGATTATGCAGGAGAGCTTGTAATTGCCCAGTCCATGCTCAGGCAGAAAACAGCCCATGATCAGGCTTTGAGCCAGAGTGTTGCTCAATTGGGACAGATTGTAACCAATATGCAGAACA
The DNA here is from genome assembly GCA_015493575.1 of Desulfobacteraceae bacterium. GTDB lineage: Bacteria > Desulfobacterota > Desulfobacteria > Desulfobacterales > Desulfobacteraceae > WGCX01. Next base: position 1,826 of record WGCX01000272.1, read on the forward strand.
TTGCCATGTCAATGCGGATGATACCCATTAAAACGACTTTTACAAAAATGATACGTCTTGTAAGGGATCTATCGAGAAAATCGGGAAAAGAGGTTGTCCTGAATATGATGGGTGAAGACACGGAAATAGACAGAAATGTTGTGGATGCACTTTATGAACCCATGGTGCACATGATCAGAAATTCCGTTGATCACGGAATTGAGTCTGCATCTGTCCGCCTTGAACAGGGAAAGCCACCTAAGGGAGAGATTGTTCTCAGGGCTTATCATAAAGGCGGCCATATTATTATTGAGATCGAAGATGACGGAAAAGGTCTTGACAGGGATGCCATACTTGCAAAAGCTAAGAAAACCGGTCTTGTTCAGGGAAGCGAACAATTGACGGATTCCCAGATCTATGATCTTATTCTCCAGCCCGGATTTTCCACTGCTGAAAAAATAACGGATGTATCCGGCAGGGGCGTTGGCATGGATGTTGTCAAAGACGGGATTGAAAAATTCAGGGGACAGTTGGATATTAAATCTTCAAAAGGAAAAGGAACAAAATTTACAATAAGTCTGCCTCTGACTCTCGCCATTATTGACGGAATGCTGGTTAAAGTGGACAATGAGAGATATGTGATCCCCACCATTGCCATTGAAAAAGCATTCAAACCGGGGGAAAAAGATCATTTCACAGTTGAGGGAAAAGGTGAAATGATAAGTGACAGGGGCAGTTTGATTCCATTAATCCGGTTGAATGACATTTATGCCACGGGTACGGAAAAAAAAGACATTCATGACTGTCTTGTTGTTGTGGTTGAATCAAAGGGTGAAAGAAAAGCTCTGCTCATTGATGAACTTCTTGGCAAGGATGAATATGTCATCAAGAGCCTTGGCGCAGGTCTTGAAAATGTGGACGGACTGGCAGGCGGCGCCATTTTATCAGACGGCCAGGTAGGCCTGATACTTGATATTCTTGGAATTTTTAACCTTGTATCCCGGGATAATTGATCCGGGTAAAAGCAGACCGGCCTTATGGCTGTGATATGAAAGGAATATTTTTTGAAACATATTGTTGGTGTTGCAGATATGAAGGTGAGCAGTAAAAATAGTGATTCCATTATCACTTATTCCCTTGGATCATGTATAGGACTTGCAATATATGATCCTGTTGCAGGGGCAGGAGGAATTCTTCACTATATGCTGCCCGAGTCTTTGCTTGATAAAAAAAAAGCTGGTGCAAATCCGTATATGTTTGCCGATACCGGAATACCAAGGCTGTTTAAGGCTGTTTATAAATTAGGCGGTGCCAGGAACCGTATAAAAATATATGTTGCAGGGGGAGCGGAAATCCTTGATCAAAAAGGATTTTTTAATATTGGTAAGAAAAATTACATGGCCCTTAAAAAAATATTTTTCAAAAACAGGGTGCTTATTGACAGACAGGATATTGGCGGGAATGTAAACCGGACAATAAGACTTGAAATTGCAAACGGTGATATTTATGTAAAAACATCGGGATCAGATGAGATAAAAATATGATATGCGGTGATGCATTGAGCAAAACAGATGCGGAAACACCCGGTTCAATGATGGGAATTGCCCTGTCATTGCAATAGATACCAAAAGGAGAATTTTCCATGCCCCGGAACATAAAAGTACTGATTGTGGATGATTCTGCAATTGTAAGAAAAGTTTTTAAAGAACAATTGTCAAAACAGCATGGGATAGAAGTTATAGGTACAGCTCCTGACCCCTATGTTGCAAGGGATAAAATAGTAAAACTTAAACCCGATGTGATCACCCTTGATATTGAAATGCCCCGCATGGACGGCATAACATTTCTAAAAAAGTTGATGAAGTACTATCCCCTGCCTGTAATAATTGTAAGTTCTTTGACTTCAAAGGGAAGTGAACTTGCCCTTGAGGCCATTTCCATTGGAGCACTTGAGGTTATTTCCAAACCATGTGAAGCCTATTCCGTGGGGGATATGAGCATTCAGCTTGCTGAAAAAATCAGGGCGGTTTACGGCGCAAGGCCCATTGGAAGGAAATTAGGCGGACAGAAAAAAATCTCCGATAAAGTTATGAACTCAGGAGCCCTTGCAGCCACAACAAATAAGATCGTTGCCATTGGCGCATCCACCGGAGGAACCGAAGCAATACGAAAAGTTGTAACACGGCTGCCCGGAAATTTTCCCGGAACCCTCGTTGTTCAGCATATGCCTGCAAGATTTACCACATCCTTTGCACAAAGATTAAATGAACAATGCGTAATGGATGTCAGGGAAGCAAAAAACGGAGACACAATCACAAACGGTTTGATTCTCATAGCTCCTGGAAATTATCATATGCTGCTTAAAAGAAGCGGGGCAGTATATTTTGTGGAAATAAAAAATGGTCCCCTTGTTCATTATCAGCGTCCTGCAGCAGATATTCTGTTTAAATCCACAGCAAGATATGCAGGGGCAAATGCAATGGGAATTATTCTTACCGGCATGGGTAAAGATGGTGCAGAGGGGTTGCTTGAGATGAAAAAGGCCGGTGCCGTGAATATTGCCCAGGATGAAACTTCCTGCGTTGTATTCGGTATGCCAAAGGAGGCAATAAATATTGGTGCCGTGGATTATATAAGTGATGTTGATGCAATTGCCGGTAAAGCGGTCTCCATCTTAGAGGCAGGTTAATCATGGCAGTTGTCAGCAGTGAAAAAACAAAAGAACTCACACGGGCACAATTTATTAAATTATCAGGTATTGTTTACAGGGAATCGGGTATTGTCCTTAATGAAAAAAAATACAACCTGCTTATGGCAAGGCTTGTAAGGAGAATGCGGAAAACAAAAATATCGTCAGTGTCAGATTATATTCGTCTCTTATCTGACAACAATGATGAATTTAACGAATTTATAGATGAAGTAACCACAAATCATACTTTTTTTTTCAGGGAGAATCAACATATTGAATTTCTTGTAAACACCCTTGATAATAACAAACCCTTAAAAATATGGTGTGCTGCATCTTCCAGCGGGGAAGAAGCTTTTTCAATTGCCGTTCAATTACTTGAATATTCCTTTAAATTTTCCATATTTGCATCGGATATTTCAGATACAATGCTCAAAAAGTGCAGAAAAGCCGTTTATCCTGTGCAGAGAGTGAAAAATGTTCCACGTTCCATTCTGTACAAATATTTTCAAAAAGGAAAAAACAGATGGAAAAATTATGTAAGAGTTAAACCCGAAGTCAGGCAGCATGTTCAATTTGCAAAGTATAACCTTCTTTCTGATAAACCATTTGATACATATGATATTATTTTCTGCAGAAATGTCATGATATATTTTGATCTGAGAACAAGAAAAAATGTTGTGAATGCCCTTTGCCGGTCATTAAATCCCGGAGGCTATTTTTTTACAGGTCTTTCAGAGAATATTCATGGCTTGGAGCATGGATTAAAAACTGTCCTGCCGGGCGGATACCGGAAACCATGAATAAAAAAGGTTTGACGAAATGATCAACAGAGACAATTGTTCTTCTGATAATTCAGGTCGGACACATTATTTTTTAAGACCGGGATATATCTTTGTGCCTGATCATTCCGTTGTTATATCCACTGTTACAGGGTCAGGAGTTTCTGTGTGCATCTATGATAAAAAACAACAAAAAGGCGGGATGAATCATTTTCAACTGCCATATATGGCTGCGAAAGGAAAAACAACAGCATTGTATGGTAATGTCGCCGTTATTACACTGATAAGGATGATGCAGAGACAAGGATATAAAAAGAAAAACCTTGAAGCCCAGATTTTCGGAGGAGCATGCAGACCTGACAAATCCGATATGGATATAGGCAGAGACAATATTGATATAGCCCGAAAGATATTGATAAAGGAAAAAATTTCCATTATATCGGAAGATACAGGCGGGAAAAAAGGACGTAAAATTGTGTTTGACACAGGTACCAGTGAAGTAGCTGTGTTAAAAGTTGACAACCTTAGAGATGATGACTGGTACCCATATATGTAAAATATACAGGTAGTTCAAAAACAGGGAGAAGAGAATATGAGTACGAAAAAGATATTGATTGTTGATGATGAAGAAGCTATTACCAACCTGATGACACTTGTTTTCTCACGTGAAGGTTATGAGGTGAAAACAGCGGAAAACGGCGAACAGGCACTTAAAATCATTCAAAAGGAAAATATCCATGTAATCATTACAGACCTTAATATGCCGGAAATGAACGGAATAAAATTGTGCAGGGCAATTAGAAAAACCGTGCCAATGGCAATGATTTTTGCAATGACCGGATATGCCTCTCTTTTTGAACTTGCAGAGTGCAGGGAAGCGGGATTTGATGATTATTTTGTAAAACCTGTAAATATTAAAACACTTGTAAAAACTGCAGAAGATGCTTTTGAGAAACTCAACAGGTGGAAAACTAATTGATATGGTGTATAATGACCGGGATCTCCTTATAACCCCCATGAGGCCGATCTGAACTGACCGTAAAATTAGAGTCTTAAGTTCTGTAAAGAAGACAGGAGGAATATGCATAACAACAAATCATATATTAAGTCAAAAAGTATTCATTCCAAATTTGTTCAAAAACTGATTTTTATTGTCCTGATTTCCATTGGATTATGGTATTTTTTATTTATATATGGAGAGTATTCCACGTTCAGGTCTGAGTCGGTATCCTTGCGTGCCAGCTATATTAAATCACAAAAATTAATGTTGCAGCAGCAGGTAACAAATGTTGTGGATTTTATAAATGACATGAGAAATTCCGCTGAACAGGAATTAAAGACTGAAATCAGGCAAAGGGTTAATAACGCCTGTGAAACAGCTGAGAACATTTATCAGCAGAACGCTGCCATAAAAAGTGTCCCTGAAATTGAGAATATGATTAAAGATGCCCTGTCTCTAGTTAGATTTGACAATGGAGAAGGATATTATTTTGCTGTGTCAATGGATGGAATTGAGCAGCTATACCCGGTACGACCCTCACTGGAGGGGAAAAATGTTATCGGTCTTAACGATGGAAAGGGTAATTTTCCCATCAAAGATGAAATAAGAATTATTAAAGAAAAAAAACAGGGGTTTGTTAAAGCTTTCTGGCCTGTACCCGGCCGGGATCCATCCATGACATTTTCTAAGATTTCTTTTGTAAAATATTTCAAGCCGTTAAACTGGTATATAGGGACAGGTGCTTATCCTTATAAATATGAAAAAAAAATAAAAACCAGGATTCTTAATTTTGTCACCAATTTAAGGTTTGGAAAGGAAGGGTATTTTTTTGGAAGCACCTATAAAGG
>WGCX01000273.1 GCA_015493575.1 Desulfobacteraceae bacterium
GGATATATTATCAACTTTTTATTTATTTGTAAATATTCGGTTAGCATTCCATTTTTGTCCATTTTGGTCTGTTTCAAAGCATTAGTTAAAGGATAAAATTTAAAATGAAATTTTTTATATCTGTCATGGGAATGGTGATGATTGTGGAGGGGCTTCCCTATTTTGCATTTCCTGATAAAATGAAAAAAACAATCTCTGTTATGATAACGCTTCCCGATGATGTTTTGCGTAAACTCGGAGCGATGCTCATGCTCATCGGGCTTGGCGCTGTTTATTTTGTTAATAAAGTGGTGTAGATGTATTTGCTTTCTGACTATAACTATGATCTTCCCGTGGATAGAATCGCCCAGGTGCCGGCTGCTGAAAGGGATGGATCAAGATTATTAAGGCTTGATAAAAATACTGGAGCGGTTTCTCACAATTTTTTCCGGGAAATTGAGAATTTTCTGCACCGGGGTGATCTTCTTGTTATCAACAATACAAAGGTTATACCTGCAAGACTTAAAGGGAAAAAAGAGACCGGCGGGAAAGTTGAAGTCCTTATTATTGATTATTACCAGGGACTGAAGCAATATGAAGAAACCGGATTTTTTAAGTGCGACTGCCTGATAAGGGCATCAAAAAGTCCGAAAAAAGGGGCTGTTCTTTTGCTTGGAAAGGATGATTCTCTTTCGGCAAGGGTGGAAAAATTAAAGGACGGTATATTTGAGGTGAAATTTTTCACCAATGGAAATTTTTCTGAGATTTTAAGAAAAACAGGTGAAATCCCACTTCCCCCTTATATAAAGAGGACTCCTTCAGCAACAGGAGATGATAAAATACAGGAAAGAACCGGAGATAAAGAAAATTATCAGACGGTCTATGCAGAGGAAGAAGGGGCTGTTGCAGCTCCTACGGCAGGGCTTCATTTTACTGAATCCCTGATTAAAAGACTTACAAAAAAAGGAATTGAATTTGCCGGACTTACCCTTCATGTGGGTTATGGAACATTTGTTCCTGTAAGGGTGAATGATATAAGAGATCATCATATCCATTCAGAGTATTTCTCACTTTCTCCTGGAACAGCAGAACAGATAAATAAGGCAAAGGAAGATGGAAGAAGAATTGTTGCCGTTGGAACAACAAGTGTGCGAACCCTGGAATTTCTTGCAGATGATGATGGCAGGCTTCATCCGGCAAGCGGAATGTGTAATCTCTTTATTTATCCTGGGTACAGATTTAAAATCATTGATGCCATGATTACAAATTTTCATCTTCCACAGTCCACTCTTTTAATGCTGGTATCAGCCTTTGCAGGAAGAAAAAATATACTTTCTGCATATGAAGATGCCGTTAAAAACAAATACAGGTTTTTCAGTTATGGCGATGCCATGCTGATCGATTAGGTTTTTCTTCTTAATTTTTTTTGTTCTGGCGTGGCAAAATGTGGAAATAATATGTTAAATTTTGAAATTTTAAAACAATCCAGTGACACAAGGGCACGTACAGGAAGAATCAAGACGGCTCACGGTTGTATTGAAACCCCTGTTTTCATGCCCGTGGGAACCCTTGGCTCCGTAAAATCTGTTTCTGTTGAAGAATTAAAACAATGTAAAGCGCAGATTATCCTTGGCAACACCTATCACCTTTATTTGAGGCCTGGTATTGAGGTGATGAAAAGAATGAAAGGGCTTCACTCTTTTATGAACTGGGACAGGTCCATTTTGACTGACAGCGGCGGATTCCAGTTTTTTTCCCTTGCAAAGCTTGCAAAATTTTCCGATGAAGGAGTGACATTCCAGTCCCACATTGACGGCTCAAGGCATGTTTTTACCCCGGAAAAAGCCGTGGAAATCCAGACAGTTTTAGATTCTGATATCATGATGTCCTTAGACTGGTGTGTTGGTTATTCGGGAAATAAAAAAGATGCCATGGAAGCACTTAGAAAAACCACTTTATGGGCCAGAAGGGGAAAAGATTTCTGGCATGAACACGGGTGTAAAAATTCTCTTTTCGGGATTGTACAGGGAGAAATGTTTACTGATTTGAGGAAAATTTCAGCTGAAGAGCTTGCAGAGCTTGATTTTCCAGGATACGCAATTGGAGGATTAAGCGTTGGCGAACCAAAGAATCTCATGTATGAAATCGCTGATTTTACTCTTCCTGTTCTGCCTGCAGACAGGCCAAAATACATAATGGGAGTCGGAACTCCGGAAGACCTTGTGGAACTTACCGGAATGGGTTGTGATATGTTCGACTGTGTGATGCCTTCCCGTAATGCAAGAAACGGACAGCTTTTTACCGGAAAAGGCACCATAAATATATCAAACGCAAGGTTCAGGTTTGACGGGAAACCCATTGATGATGAATGTAGTTGCTATACCTGTCAAAATTATTCAAGGGCATATCTCAGACATTTGTATAAATCAAGGGAACTTCTCTCATACAGGTTAAATACAATACATAATCTGCATTTTTATCTTCAGCTTATGGAGAAAATGAGAAATGCCATTACCAATGATTGTTTCGGGCAGTTTAAAAAAGATTTTTTTTGTAAATATTCGGCCAGCACTCCATCTTCGCCTATGTTGACCTGCTAACATAGCATTAGTATGCCACACAGCCCCAACCAGGCGAATATGAACACTTCATTAGCAGTAATTTGAAATAATTTTATATACATAAAAAAAGGAGAAAAATACAATGACAATATCTGTAAAAATTGAACAGACTCTTTCCAAAGCTTCATGGATACGCAAAATGTTTGAAGAGGGCGCAAGACTGAAATCCATACACGGCAATGAAAATGTTTTTGATTTCAGCATCGGAAATCCCAATCTTGCACCTCCAAAAGAGTTTCAGGAAGCTCTTGAAAAAGTGGCGGCACAGAATGAACCCGGTATCCACGGATATATGCCTAATACAGGATATCCTTTTGTTCGAAAGGCCATTGCCGGGAACATCAAAGAAGATCAGGCAGCAGATCTTACAGCAGATGACATCGTCATAACCTGTGGTGCTGCAGGTGCCCTTAATGTTATTTTCAAGGCTGTTCTTAATCCTAATGAAGAGGTCCTTGTGCCACGGCCTTTTTTTGTGGAATATACTTTTTATGCAGATAACCACGGTGGTGTATTAAAGACCGTACCTGTAAAAAAAGATTTTACCCTGGATATTGATGCCATTGAAAATGCCATAAATGACAAGACAAGAATCATGCTTATAAATTCTCCAAATAATCCAACGGGCCAGATATATTCGAAGGAGAGTCTTAAAGCCCTTGGCCAGCTTCTTGATAAAAAGAGCAGGGAATACGGCTCCATCATTTATCTTGTCTCTGATGAACCATACAGGAAGATCATCTTTGATGATGTTTTTGTTCCTCCGGTGCTTGCCTGCTATAAAAACAGTATAATAGCAACCTCTCATTCCAAAGATCTCTCACTGCCCGGGGAAAGGATCGGTTATATTGCCGTAAATCCGGAATCGGAATACAGGGAAAAATTACTCCAGGCCATGGCTTTAACCAATAGAATTCTCGGATTTGTAAGTGCTCCTGCCCTTATGCAGAGAGTTCTTCCTTTTCTCCAGGGGGCAAGTGTTGATGTTAATGCCTATAAACGTAAAAGGGATCTGTTATGCGATGTCCTTGCCAGTGCAGGTATTAATTTTGTAACGCCTCCTGGAGCTTTATATCTTTTTCCGGAATCTCCATTAAAAGATGATGTGAAATTTGTTCAGGCACTTCAGGAGGAACTGATACTTGCAGTTCCGGGAACAGGATTCGGCGCCCCAGGGTATTTCAGGCTTGCTTTCTGTGTGGAAGATGACACAATTAAAAAATCAATGCCGGCTTTTAAAAGGGTTATGGATAAATTAAAAGGTTGATTATGCATGAACTTGGTATTGCCCGGCAGATGGCTGAGATAGCGATTAACTCCATCCCGTCTGATATTGAAAACCCAAGGGTGGAGCGCCTTAACCTGAAAATCGGCAAACTTGCAGCAGTTGTGGAGGACAGCCTCAGGTTCTGCCTTGAGATAATTTCAAAGGATACCCCCCTTGAGGGGGCAGAACTTTTCATAGAAGAGGTCCCTGTCAAGGCGCGGTGTAAAGAGTGCAATCATGAATGGGAAGTTGACGGCCCTGTGTTTAAATGCCCTGAATGCGGTATCGGCAGGGTCGACGTCCTTTCCGGAAGGGAGCTTCAAGTAACGTCCCTTGAACTTGCAGACTGAATAAAATCTGTTTTTATTACAGGCTTTGCCTTTGCTGACTTCCAAGGTCAATTCCCGTTTTAAGAGCTTTCTCGTTCATTTTTATGAAATAGGATGGGATTTTGGTTTTTAAAACCTGCATAATGGAATCAAACTGCAGAAGATCTGTTATTCCAATTAGAGCTCCAAGCATGCAGATATTAAAAACAATGGGTTTCCCTATTTTTCCCATGACCGTCTCATACATGGGAAGTTCTATCTGCTTTGCGTCAATTTTTTTAAATGTCTGCACAAATTTTGAATCGGTTATAAGTAATCCCCCGGGCCTTATGATCGGTGAAAATTTTGCATATGCTTCCTGGGTCAGGCAGACAAGGATATTGGGGCTGGTCACTTCCGGAAAATAGATGTTTGAATCAGAAAGTATAATATCTGATCTTGTTGAACCTCCCCTTGCAGCAGCCCCGTAACTCTGGGACTGCACAGCATTCATATTTTCATAAATAACAGCAGCCTCGGCAAGAATGATTGCCGCTGTTATCACACCCTGACCTCCTGAACCTGAGAATACAAGTCTGGTCCGTTTCATTATTGTTTCCCCTTGATTGCTTTTTGAGCTTTTTGAATAATTTTTTCATATTGTTCGCAGTATTCAGGTTTGTCCGATCTGTCAACAAAAATACCCCTGCTGATAAGCCCGGGGTTCTTTTTTATTTTCTCAGAATCTGCTTTTGCAGTCATTTCTCTGAAATGATCAAGCATTGCAGGCGCATCGCCTTCTTTGTTTTTCCTTCCGTACTGGGTCGGGCACTGTGACAGAATTTCAATAACAGAAAAACCTTTATGTTCAATGGCTTTCTTTAACAGGGCTGTCATTTCAAGGACATGGTATGTCGTGGTCCTTGCCACAAAAGTTGCTCCTGCAGCCGTTGCAAGCTCAACCGTATCAAAGGAATTATCGATATTGGAAAATGGTGTTGTGGAAGTGTTCTTATCAACTCCGGTCAAAGGAGAGAACTGCCCGCCCGTCATTCCATAAATTCTGTTGTTCATTACAATTGCAGTAATATCCATATTCCTGCGTGCCGCATGGATAAAATGATTGCCGCCAATGGCAAGCGCATCTCCGTCACCCATGGGCACAATAAGCTTAAGTTCCGGTTTGCTGAATTTAACACCAGCTGCAAAGGCAAGAGCCCTGCCGTGTATTGTGTGCAGGGAATGGAAATCAACATAGCCTGATATTCTTGCAGAACACCCGATACCCGACACCATTACAACATTGTTTTTATCAAGTCCAAGTTGGTCCACAGCCCTTAAAAGGGAATTTAACACGATACCGTGCCCGCATCCGGCACACCACATGTGAGGGAAAAATCTTTCTCTTATGTATTGTTTTGCCTGCATTATTATACCCCCCTTCCCTGAATAACCCGTAGAATACTTTTAACATCTGACGGTGTTATAAGTTCACCATCAATTCGATTGGCGAGAAAAACTGTTTCAGGCCTGTCTATGCATGCCTTTACCTGGGCTAATACCTGGCCCATATTCATCTCCACCACCAGAACAGCTTTTGCATTCCTGCATTTTTCCCTGACCATTTCTTTTGGAAAGGGCCACAGGGACTGAAGCTCAAGGACTCCGAGTTTCTCGTTTCTTGCCCTTCTGTTTTTGGCGATGTGAATTGCAGTTCTTGCGGAGGAACCATAGGAAATAAGAATGTACTCGGCATCTTCAAGATAATGTTCCTTATATCTTGTAATTCTGTGTATATTATTGCTGATTTTGTCATTTAAATGGTGAAGAAGACCTTTCACAACTTTTGGATCATTTGAAGGAAAGCCCCACATGTCGTGAAGCAGGCCGGTTACATTGTACCTGTGATCTCCACCGAAATCGGACATTGGAAGTCTTCCGTCCTCCCTTGGCAGATACGGGTGGTAATCCACGCCTTTTTTCAGGGCGGTTCTTAACCTGTTAACAATGGGAATTTCGTTTTTTTCCGGAATTACAAGTTTCTCACGCATATGACCCACAGCCTCATCAAACAGAAGGATAACCGGAGTCCTGTATGTTTCAGCAAGGTTAAACGCCTCAATTGTCATTTCAAAAACATCCTGGTGATTGGAAGCTGTCAGGGCAATGATGGAATGATCACCATGTGTTCCCCACCTTGCCTGGTTAATATCTCCCTGGCCGACATGGGTTGGGTTTCCCGTTGAAGGACCGCCTCTCTGGACATTGACAATAACACATGGAATTTCAGCCATGCAGGCATATCCGATTGCCTCCTGTTTTAAGGAGAAACCCGGGCCGCTTGTGGCTGTCATAACCTTGTGGCCTGTCAGGGACGCACCGAGAATAGCACATACAGATGCGATTTCATCCTCCATCTGCACGAATTTTCCACCTTTCTGTGGAAGCCTTCTCGAAAGCAGCTCAGCAATTTCAGTGGAAGGCGTTATGGGGTAACCTGCAAAAAAATCTATGCCTGCGTAAATAGCACCCTCGACACATGCCTCATTTCCCTGAACAAATTTTATATTTTTATTCATTTTTCACATCCTGGTCAGTAACTACTTCAATTGCAAGATCAGGGCACCTTAATTCGCACATCCTGCAGCATATGCAATCCCCGGGGCGCACAGCCACAACCTTTTCCATGGAATCCAGTTCAAGAACGTTTTTCGGACAAAAATGAACGCAGATTCCGCACCCTTTGCACCAGTCTCTGTTTATTATATGTTCCTTTAATTTTGGCCTTGCCATAAAATCCTCTTTATAAAAAGATGAATCATTCAAGTTAACGATAATCTATTCTTTATTCAATTTACTATGATATGTCAATTAGATATTTAGTGCCTATTCCTCAATTTCTGTACAAAAAAAACAGGAAATTAGGGAGATGTCAATGAACAGCGTGCAGCGAGCGCTTTTGATAAGAAAACCATTGATGCACTAAATTCATATTATTGGTTTGATTTTGATAATGGAACGGCTGTACTTTCCCATGGGAAGAGTATATGAAATATTTTCCATGCAAAATTTCTTCTGTCTAATTGGCAGTATCTCTTTTTCAGGGGCTTTCCCCTTCATGGCAAGAATAATTCCGTTTGTTGATAAAAACGGAAGGGAAAGATCAATAAACCGGTCAAGGGATGTGAAAGCCCTTGATACAACGAAGTCGAATTTGTGTTTAAAGTTTTTCTTCTCTGCAAGGTCTTCACACCTTGTATGCATGGCATTAATACCTGTTATCCCGAGACTTCGAATCATATAATTTAAAAAAGAAATTTTTTTTCTTGAAGAATCTATCATCATGATTTCAATGGAATGTCTGGCAATTTTCAGCGGTAATCCGGGGAAACCTCCTCCTGAACCGATATCAAGCACTTTTGCATTATCCGGGATGTGGGGTACAATGGCAAGGCAGTCAATGAAATGTTTGACTGCAATTTCAAAGGGGTCAGTAATGGATGTGATATTAAATTTTTTATTCCATTTAATCAATTCGCTGGCATGAAAAGAGATGCAGTTTAATTGATTGGAATTAAGGGGAACACCAAGTTCGCGGGCACCGGTATTGATTGTTTTTTCCCATGAATCATTGAGACTGCTATGTTTTAAATCGATCAAATGGATAAACCTCTCTTTTCTTCTTGACACATTTAATCATAATAGATATAATTATTAGATTTTTATAAAGTAACTATATCAAAGATTCCAAGATGTTACTATTAGCAAAGCTTAATTTATTTATCAATCACAAAAAAATAAAAATCATTAAGATCACCGGTAATTGTCATTGTTATAGTGATGGCACGGAACTGCGTATTAATTTTTTGTCATAAGGAAAAGTTTAATCATGCTTAAGGATTTAAAAAGGGTCAGAAATATCGGAATCAGCGCTCATATTGATTCCGGTAAAACAACACTTACAGAGAGGGTGTTGTTTTATACAAACAGAATTCATCAGATTCACGAGGTGAGGGGAAAAGACGGAGCAGGAGCTGTCATGGATTCCATGGAGCTTGAGAAAGAGCGGGGAATTACCATTGCTTCGGCTGCTACGCACTGCAAATGGCAGGATCATGATATTAATATTATTGATACTCCGGGGCATGTGGATTTTACCGTTGAAGTTGAAAGGTCACTTAGGGTACTTGACGGCGCCATCCTTATTCTGTGCTCGGTTTCAGGTGTTCAGTCTCAGTCCATTACCGTGAATCAGCAGATGAAAAGATACAAAGTGCCATGCATAGCCTTTGTAAATAAATGTGACAGAAGCGGTGCAAATCCGTTAAGAGTTGTAAAACAGCTCAAAGATAAACTCGGTCACAATGCGATTCCAATGCAGCTTCCCATTGGCCTCGAGGACAGGCATGAAGGAATTATAGACCTCATTAAAATGAAAGCTTTTTATTTTGAGGGTGAGAATGGGGAAAAAATTGTTGAAAAAGATATTCCTGCAGATTTAAAGGATGAAGCAGCTGAAAAAAGAGAAGAAATGATTGATGCTGCTTCCATGTTCTCCGATGAACTGACCGATGCCATTCTTGAAGAAAAAGAGATCAGTGAAGAGATGATCATTGAGGCGGTAAGAAAGGGAACAATTGAAAGGGAAATGACCCCTGTTTTCATGGGCTCCGCTTATAAAAACAAAGCTGTTCAGCCATTGCTTGATGCTGTTATCAGTTATCTTCCATCTCCCCTTGATATAGAAAATGAGGCAATTGATCTTGACAATCAGGAGGCTGTTGTACCCCTTGAAAGTGTTTTTGACAAACCAACCGTTGCCCTGGCATTCAAACTTGAGGACGGGCAATACGGCCAGCTTACCTATATTCGTGTATATCAGGGTGATCTGAAAAAAGGTGACACCCTGATTAACTCAAGAAACGGTCGAAAATTCAAAGTCGGAAGGCTCATCAGGATGCATTCTTCTGAAATGGAAGATATTGATGAAATTCCGGCAGGCCATATTGCTGCAATGTTTGGTGTTGACTGCGCATCGGGTGATACATTCATGAGTCCCGGTGTAAATTATACAATGATAGCAATGCATGTGATGGATCCTGTTATTTCTCTTGCCATTAAACCCGTTGATAATAAATCCCAGATAAATATGTCCAAGGCAATTAACAGGTTTACCAAGGAAGATCCAACCTTTAAAAGTTATGTTGACAAGGAAACCGGCGAAACCATCATCCAGGGAATGGGAGAGCTTCATCTTGAAGTGTATGTTGAAAGGATGAAAAGGGAGTATAAGGCTGAAGTGGAAACAGGTCAGCCAAGGGTTGCATACAGGGAAACCATTACAAGAAAAGCTGAGTTCAACTATACCCATAAAAAACAGACCGGCGGTGCAGGCCAGTTTGGCCGTGTGGCAGGATTCATGGAACCCTGTGAAGATGAATTTGAATTTGTCAATAAAATCACCGGTGGTAAAATTCCAACCCAGTATATACCTGCATGTGAGAAGGGTTTTAAACTCTGTATGGACAAAGGACCTAAAATGGAGTTCCCGGTTACCGGAATCAAGGTTACAATCAACGACGGTGCCTTTCACGCAGTGGACTCGTCTGAAATGGCTTTCCAGGCAGCTGCAAGGGGCGCGTTTCTTGAGGGATATACCAAGGCAAAGCCTGTCATCCATGAACCGATAATGAAAGTGGTTATTGAAACACCCAATGAATTCCAGGGCTCATGCATGGGACTTATCAACCAGCGCAGGGGGATAATTCTTGGCTCCCAGGAAGAGGGGATGATATCTGTTATTGAATCACAGGTTCCCCTTTCTGAGATGTTTGGATTTTCTACTGTCTTAAGGTCTGCAACCCAGGGGAAAGCCCAGTTTACGATGGAATTTTTATCTTATAAAATAGTACCCCAGTCCATTGCAGATGATATTGTTAAGGCAAAAGAAACCAAATAGTGTCCGACAGAAAATTTAAAAATTCTGGTATAACGGCCATGAGGCCGATCTGGTTACTCCCGGACAGCCTCAAAGAATCAAAGATTTGACAAATATTGAAACTCTTACTCTGAAAGGAATTTTACAGGAGTTTCTTATAAAAAAAGAGAGGTAAAAATGCTTAGAACGGATCTCACAAAAAAAAGCCCGGCTATCAGGATAATGGGTATGGAGAATCTTCACAAGGGAAAATTCGGGACAGTGCTTTCAAGAGCCGGAGTCGGCAAGACACAATTTCTTGTCCATGTTGCTCTTTCATGGCTTCTTGAAGGAGACAATATACTTCACATAAGCCTTGATGATCCAATGGATAAGATAAATATAAGATATAAGGAAGCTTATTTTACCCTTGTCGACAGCATCGGATATGTTGATCCCCAGAAAGCACAGCGCCTGTGGGAAGATATTGATCTGTGCAAAACAGGAATAAGTTACAATGAATCAACTTTTGCCCCTGAAAAATTAAGGGACTATCTGCATAGTTTTAAAAAAGAAGACTTGAGAATGCCAGCAATGATGGTTGTTGACGGCCTGCATTTTGGCAGTGAAATGACTGGAGATTTCCTTGAAAACCTTGATAAACTCAAGGCCATATCCGATGATTTTTCCATTGCTTTATGGTTTTCAATGCGGACCCACCGTGATGAGCCTTTAAGTGAAGATGGTTATCCAAAACCATTTGAAATCGTTGAGAAGCGTTTTGACAAAGCTGTTTTTCTAAATCCCAATGAAAACATGATAGAG
This sequence comes from Desulfobacteraceae bacterium, assembly GCA_015493575.1. Lineage (GTDB taxonomy): Bacteria > Desulfobacterota > Desulfobacteria > Desulfobacterales > Desulfobacteraceae > WGCX01. Next base: position 10,918 of record WGCX01000273.1, read on the forward strand.
GCAGTTATATTAAAAGACGGCGAAAAAACCGATAAAAAATACCTTCTTGACCCTGCCACCATGATGATATATTGATTATTTTCCTGAGCCTTCATTCTTTTGAAGGCTCTTTTTTTTATCATAATCTTTGATTGTTTGAGGTAAATCCAGGCCAATCCAGATCCGCCTCATATCGGTTATTTAAAATTTTCGATCCTAATGTTTTACATAAAATTTATGTCTGAGATTTATATCCCACCTGCCTTGACTATGACTGTTTTATAGTGCTATTCTCCATTCTTAAGAAAGAATTCCAAAAAAAACGGGCAAACACGCATTATAATCAAAAGAGATCTTTGTATAATGTTCAAATTAGTTTTCATGAATTTGTATTGGAAAAGGCTATATTTTTAACCTCATGAATTTATAGAACTTTCTTGAGTGTTCAGTTGAGGTTGTCGTGGAAAACCGGCGATAAAGTTTGTTTTGCAAAGGTCTCACACAGGGAAACGGTCAAGCATAAGGAGAATAACCATGGAAATTGTGGGAATTGATGTTGGATTTGGATTCACAAAAGCCTTTAACGGTAAAAATTCTGTTATTTTTAAATCACTTGTGGGAGATCCTGCGGATATACAGTTTAATTCTTCAATAGGGGAGAGTTCATCTGCCTCAAATCTTCATGTGACCATAGATAATAAATCGTATTTTGTAGGGAATTATGCGGAACTTCAATCCAACGTACGTGATTTTACACTTGATCAGAATAAATTGATAACGGATTTCGCTAAAATTCTTGCTGTCACTGCAGCAGGAGTGTGCTGTGAAGATGTTACTTCCATGAATGTTGTTTCAGGCCTTCCCGTTGGATTTTTAAAAAGGGATTATAAAAAATTTACAGATATTATACAGGGCAGCCATGAGATCACTTTCCATTACCAGAATGGAAAAGATGTCAGGAAAAAAATTCATATCAATAAAATTCATATGATCCCCCAGCCAATCGGAAGTCTTTTTAACCTTATTATGAACGATAATGGGCAGATTGGAGACAAAACTCTTGCCATGCAGAAACTCGGAGTTGTTGATATAGGATTCAGAACAACTGATTTCAGTATATTTGACCACCTTCAATATGTGGAAAGAAGCTCCACAACCATGGATACCGGTATATCAAAATGTTTTTCTGTGATTGCAAATAAGTTGAGGCGGGAAAGCGGTGTTAATATTGAACTTTACAGGATGTTTAAATATATTGAATCAGGCATGATAAAAATCAGGGGGAAAGAATATAATATTTCCAATCTCAAACAAAGAGTTTATACCCACGCAGCTTCTGCCATTGCAGCGGATTTGAACAGGCTCTGGGAAGATGACTGGGATATCGATTCCATCATACTTTCAGGTGGTGGCAGCATGGAACTTGCAGAATATATTCAGTCCCGGGTGGAAGGAAATGTTATCCCTGTTTCAATAAATAAAGATGCAAGATTGAACAATGTCCAGGGCTATTTAAAATTCGGAAGGTATAAATGGGGATACACACCTTCATTATCCACCCATTCAGATGATAAAAATGGTGTCCGCACAGATAAAAAAAACGATAATTATCAGGACCAAATTGTAAATGATTCCTCTGAAAATAAAAATAATGAAGTCAGTAAAAATCCAAAGGGGCTTGGATGGCTCAAACGACAATAAGCATTATAATGACAGCGGGAAATAAATTTCAAAGCTATGAATAATAAAAGACTTACTGATATTCTTAACAGTATAGCAGAGGGCAGTCTGTCTCCCACAGATGCGGAAAATCTCCTTGACAAACTTGCCTTTGAGGATATCAATTATGCACATATTGACCATCACCGTTCCATTAGAAAAGGCTTCCCCGAGGTTATATTCGGTCAGGGCAAAACCAGTTCCCAGATTATTGGCATTATTAATTCAATGTTAAACGAAGAAGATATAATCATGGTGACCAGAATTGAAAAAGAAAAAGCCATGATTGTGAAAAAGGAATTTGAAAAGGCCTGCTTTCATGAGGATGCACGCATCCTTCTGATAAAACAGAAAGAACCTGAAATTTTGGCAAAAGGAGAAATTCTTGTTATATCGGCCGGAACTTCGGACATACCCGTAGCAAAGGAAGCTTTTATTACCGCAGGCATAATGGGGAACAAGGTATCTTCTGTTTTTGATGTAGGGGTTGCAGGAATACACAGGCTTTTTGCCCACAGGAAATTAATTGAACAGGCCTCAGTTCTCATTGTGGTTGCAGGTATGGAAGGAGCTCTGCCAAGTGTGGTTGCAGGTATGGTTAAAGCGCCTGTTATTGCAGTGCCAACAAGTATCGGCTATGGGACCAATCTCGGCGGAATGACAGCTCTTCTTGGCATGCTTAATTCCTGTTGCCCCAATATTGCAGTGGTAAATATTGATAATGGATTCGGAGCCGGTTATATGGCTTCAGCAATCAATCAGATGACAATACCATGTGGATGAACTGACTTCCAGAATGTAAAGTTATTTTTTTGAGTGGGTTTTTAAACAAGGGTTTGCTCTCTGCCCTGACATGGACTCATATATTGTAGATATCCGGCTTGAATAATTGTAGATTTTCAGGTTTTGTGTACCATTTGATACAAAGGTCAAGTCCTTTTTTAAATCCCTCAATTCCTGCAAATTCCGGCTTCCACTCAGTAAGTTCCATAATTTTCCTGTTTTCAGCCCAGAGCCTGTTGACTTCACTTTTTTCTGGCCTTAATCTCTGTTTATCCGATAAAATTTCAATTTCTGCATTCATCAACCCGGCAATGAGTTCTGCAGTTTTTCCAATGGAAATTTCAAAATTACTTCCTGCATTCATCACTTCACCAACGGAATTGTCAGATTCTGCCACTTTAATAAAAGCCTCTGTTATGTCATTAACAAAATTGAAATCTCTTGTGGGCGTGAGGGCTCCAAGTTTAATTTTTCTGTTTCCCTTTGCGATCTGACTTATCAGAGTCGGGATAACGGCACGCAGAGACTGCCTTGGACCATATGTGTTAAAGGGACGTATTGTTGCCACGGGAAGATTGAATGATGTGAAAAAAGACCATGCCATCTGATCGGCTCCTATTTTTGAAGCAGAATATGGGGACTGGCCCTGGAGGGGGTGATCCTCTGTTATGGGTACAAACTTTGCCGTACCGTAAACTTCACTTGTTGAGGTATGAATAATTTTTTCAATATCGTTTGCCCTTGCAGCCTGCAGAATATTCAAAGTGCCATTGATATTTGTATCAACGTATGTTGCAGGGGAATGATAAGAATAGGGAATGGCAATCAGGGCAGCAAGATGGAATATGATATTGCAGTCTTTCACAGCTTTGTTGACACCAAATGGGTCCCGTATATCACCGGTGAAAATTTCCAGTCTTTTTTTTATTTCTTTTGAAGAATGATCCAGCCATCCCCAGCTGTTAAAAGAGTTATAGAAAACAAATGCTTTTACACGGTATCCTCTTTTAACAAGTTTTTCCGTAAGATGAGAGCCGATGAATCCGTCTGCGCCTGTTACAAGTATTTTTTTGTTTTCAAGCTCCATGTTTTATCCTGCCGTTTAAAATTTTTGATCCTTATATATATGAAACTCCTGTAAAGTTCTTTTAAGAATCAGGGCTGGCTGCGCTCCTGCTGCCCAATACCTGTAAGAGACTTTGATTATTAGAGATCGTATGAGAGTCTCAGTACCAGCACATGGCCGTTTCTAAGAAAGAGCTCATTTTGACATAGTCATAAATACTCTCTTTATGTACGTTGTGAGGCTCTGTAACGCAGTCCAGCTCGGCCTCATGGCCGTTATATCGTGTGATGCTTAAAGAAAAAGCCGGATTTTATTACAGAAGGTAAGGGAAAACAAGAACTTAATTACACATAAGGCTCAGATTGCAGACTGAAAATACGCAATCTTTTTTTAACCAATATTATTGCTTATCCTGAATTTGACCGCAATTGCAGTGTTCTGCAAAGGTTTTATTTTTCATAAAGACTGGCGGAGAAAGAGAGATTCGAACTCTCGATGGACTATAACGCCCATACTCGCTTAGCAGGCGAGCGCCTTCAGCCACTCGGCCATTTCTCCGTATTGATAATTGAATATTCTGGCGGAGGAGGTAGGATTCGAACCCACGGAGCTTTGACACTCAACGGTTTTCAAGACCGCCGCCTTCAACCACTCGGCCACTCCTCCAAAACAATAAACGGGCTTATACCATTTTGATATATTTTGGTCAATAGTCAAATTAGATTTTTTAAATATGAAAAAAACTTGCAAAATATTAAAATAAGTGTATGTTTCTGTTTACAGAAACAAAGGCAATGGTACGGGTGAAAAGGACATAAATAATAAATTATGCGGGTTAACAGGAAAAAATATGCCGCTTGACAGGGAACTTTTAGAAGTAATTGCATCCATAAAAAATTTAGATGACCTTGAAACTTTTTTTGAGGAGATTATGACTCCTGCCGAACTTGTTGACATTTCACTGAGATGGAAGCTTCTTGTGGAGCTGCATCATGGTGTGGCGCAGAGAAAAATAGCTGATAAATTCGGTATAAGTCTCTGTAAAATAACAAGGGGTTCCAGAATTTTAAAGAAAAAGGAATCGGTTGCCTTGAATATTTTAAATGATTTACATCCTTTGTAACTGCCATGGGGCCAAGCTGAACTATGTTACAGCGCCTCACAATAAAAAAAGAAACCCAAATTCTAAAAAGGGAATTTACAGGAGTTTCATAGTGTTTTGCATTGCGTGATTTTTTATTAAAACAAGATAAACAAAGAATGTAGTAGATATGTTGTAATCTGAAATTTGAATTACAGCTGAGTTTAGAAATGAAGGAGAAAAGGAATGGGGTTTATACCTGAAAATTTAACAAAAGAGAAAATTGAGGATATTCAGTTCAAGGGACTTAAATGGACATTAAACCATTGTTTGAACAATTCCTCGCTTTACATGGAAAAATATAGAAAAGCAGGAATAAAGGCAGATGATGTGAGAAAATTATCCGATCTTGAACATCTTCCTTTTCTTGATAAAAGCGATCTTATGGGAGATTATCCGCTTCCGCTGAAATCCGTTAAAGACAAAGATGTGGTGAGGATTCACGGTTCTTCCGGCACAACGGGAAAAAGAAAAATAATGTGCTACACAAAAAACGATATTGATGTGTGGGCTGACATGTTTGCAAGGTGCTATGAACTTTCCGGTATGACAAAAAATGACAGGGTACACATTGCCGTTGGCTATGGACTGTGGACTGCAGGAGCAGGTTTTCAGCTTGGATGTGAAAGATTCGGGGCAATGGCTGTTCCCATGGGACCTGTGAATACCGACATGCACGTTGAAATGCTTGTTGACATGCAGAGTACAGTGTTCTGTTCCACTGCATCCATGGCCCTTCTCATGGCAGAAGAGATAAATACAAGGGGGCTGAAGTCTAAAATAAATCTTAAAAAAATTATACTTGGGGCAGAACGCAGCAGTGACACCATGAGATCTTATATTAAAGAGCTCACCGGCGTTAATGAAATATACGATATATACGGATTAACAGAACTTTACGGTCCTGGAACGGGCCTTGACTGCACATATCACGAAGGGATTCATTTCTGGAATGATCTCTTTATATTTGAAATCATCGATCCTGACACATTAAAACCTGTTCCGGATGGCAAAGAAGGTGAACTTGTCATTACAACTCTGAAAAAAGAGGCAAGCCCCCTTATCCGTTACCGCACACATGATATAACACGGATTATTCCCGGAGAGTGCAGGTGCGGCCTTTCATTTCCAAGGCATGGAAGAATAATGGGCAGAAGTGATGACATGTTCATTTACAGGGCTGTTAATATCTATCCAAGCCAGGTGGATCTTGTTTTAAACACCATTGACGGGATAGGAAGTGAATACCAGATACACCTTGATCATAATAAAGATGGAAGAGATATGATGACAATCAGGGTTGAAAGGGATTATTCATGTTCATCAGATGATGATAAAGCCCTTGCAGGACTTGTTGCAGACAAACTCAGAAGGAAACTTCTTGTGAGATCTGAGGTTGAGATATTAGCTTTTCATGAGCTTCCAAGAACACAGAAAAAGAGTAAAAGGGTATTTGATCACAGAAATGGTAATAAATAAAAAAGGAGATTTATTATGAAAAAATTATCTGTTTTGACAATGGCTGCAGTATTTGCAGTATTGTTTGTTATGCCGTATTTTTTAGGTGTAAGCACGGGTCAGACAAAATCTGTAACTTTAAATTATGCAAATTTTCCACCGGCACCAACTTTTCCATGTGTTCAAATGGAAAGGTGGAAAAAACAGGTTGAAAAGAAAACAAACGGCAGGATCAAAATTAATACATTCCCCGGTGGGACTCTTCTCGGGGCAAAAGGTATGATGGATGGCGTTATTGCAGGTCAGGCAGATATCGGGTGCCTGTGCATGGCATATCAGCCCGGACGTTTTACAGTCACCAATGCTGTAAGTCTGCCACTTGGTATTCCCGATTCAGAAACGGGAAGTCTTGTTCTTTTAGACCTTTATAAAAAATATAAACCGGTTTCTTTTAATAAGGTGAAAGTACTTACCATGTTTACATCGGCTCCGGCCAGTATCATGTGCAAGAAACCGGTGAGAACCCTTGCCGATATAAAAGGTGTTGATTTAAGAGCTTCCGGCGGGGCTGCTGCAATTTTAAGGATCTGGGGTGCAAATCAGATCGGTATGCCAATGTCTGCAACACCTGAAGCCCTTCAAAAAGGCGTTGTTCAGGGGTTATTTTCATCCCTTGAGGTGATGAAGGACTTAAAATTTGCCGAGGACTGCAAGTTTGTCACCATGACCAACACAGTTGTTTATCCCTTTGCAGTTGTGATGAATTTAAATACATGGAAATCTCTGCCTGAAAACACAAAAAAAATTATGGACAATCTTGCAGAAGACCAGGCAGAATGGACGGGAAATTACATGGATTCCCATGTAAAGGATGCCATTGCATGGTCTAAAAAAGTTCACGGGGTTGAATTCATAAAACTTGATAAAAAAAGTACTGCCAAGTGGAATGCTGTACTGTCCCCAATTGTTGAAAAATGGATAGTAAAAGCCGATAAAAAGGGTTTTAAGGGAAAAGAAATTGTAAGTTCAATTAAAACCATGATCGCTGAACATTCAAAATAACGGCAAGTAACAATGGATAAATTCTTAAAAAAATTAAACAGCCTTCAGGTGCTTGCCGGGGGCTGTTTACTTGTGCTTATGATGTCTCTTACCTGTGCCAATATCCTGTTAAGGCAGTTTGGGTTTCCGGTGAGGGGCACTTTTGAGATAATGGGTTTCCTGGGAGCTGTGATTTTTGCCCTTTCCCTTGGATATTCCCATGAAAAAAAAGAACATCTCTATGTCAGTATTTTTTTTGACAGATTTCCTGATATAATAAAAAAGACTGCACAGATAATTAATTCTTTTGTCTGTATCGGTTTTTTTTCCCTGCTTTCATGGCAGCTTTTTAAAAAGGCTGTTGTGTTAAAAAATGTTCACGAGGTGTCTGAAACCTTAAGAATCTCTTATTATCCTTTTATACTGGTGTTCTCTTTTGGGGTTGCTGTGCTTGTGCTGCTTTTTATATATGAACTTTTCATCAAATTCAGGAGATAAAACTTGAATCTTGCATTTATTGGGATTATCGGGATTTTATCCCTGTTATTCATACTTTTCTTTTTAGGCATGCCCGTGGGTTTTGCCATGGCAATTGTCGGCTTTGCAGGGTTCTCCTATGTTATAAGTCTCAATGCAGGTATAAACATGGCGGGCTCTGTTTTCTGGTCTGTCTGCTCGAAATACGGTCTCACCGTCATACCTCTTTTTATTTTCATGGGGCAGATCGGATTTTATTCCGGTGTTAACGAAAGGTTGTATAAATCAGCCTACACATGGGTGGGGCATATCAGGGGAGGACTTGCAATGGCAACGGTTATGGCGTGCAGTGCCTTTGCTGCAATATGCGGGTCAAATACGGCAACTGCCGCCACAATGAGTACCGTTGCCCTGCCTGAGATGAAAAAATACGGTTATTCCTCGATATTAAGTACCGGTGCCATTGCATGCGGTTCAACACTTGGGGTTGTTATCCCGCCAAGTATTGTCCTTATTATCATTGGCCTTGCCACTGAGCAGTCCATCGCAAAATTGTTTTACGGAGGTGTTGGCGCAGGTGTTTTACTGACATTTCTCCTTGCTTTTACCGTTTATATCCTCTGCCTTATTTATCCTGACTGGGGTCCTGTGGGGGAGAAAACTTCCTTTAAGGATAAAATACGATCCCTTTCCGGAAGCGTTGAAATGCTTATTCTGTTTTTTCTCATAATGGCAGGTCTGTACTTTGGTTATTTCACTCCTGCAGAAGCCGGTGCTGCAGGTTCGTTTTTTGCCATTGTAATAAGTCTTGTCAGAAAAACGCTATCATGGGCAGATTTTAAAAAAGCAGTCAAAGACACATTAAGAATATCATGCATGGTGATCATGCTCATTGCAGGTGCCATGATATTCGGAAGATTCCTTGCCGTGACAAGGATACCATTTGATCTTGCTTCATGGGTGGCAGGTCTTCATGTTTCCGATTCAGTAATTATTGTCTGCATAACACTGATTTATATTGCAGGGGGGGCTATCATGGATGCGCTGGCCCTTTTACTTGTCACAATACCGATTTTTTTCCCCCTTGCCATGAACATGGGCTATGACCCTGTCTGGTTTGCAGTTACAATTACAGTTGTTACAACTCTTGGTGCAGTGACTCCTCCTGTGGGAGCAACCACATATGTAGTGGCAGGTGTGGCAGATAATGTACCTTTAAAAAATGTCTTTAAAGGGGTTACGCTTTTCCTTCCTGCGTATATCATTACCATAGGACTGTTAATTGTTTTTCCTGCAATTATCACCTGGCTGCCGGGATTTATGAAATAATTTCAAATGTTCAGCAGGTTTAAGATCCGTCTTATGCCCATACCATTTTCCCTGCCTGTAACCATTTTCTGTGGAGGAATTAACTTTATCCAATAAGCTCAAGGGCAAGATGAGACCAGAGTTCCATATTCATTAAGTCAAGATCTGAAGTTTTTTTCCATTGAAAATCCTTAAGTTCGTCACCGGGTATAAATTGATCCGGCGTTTCCGTGATGAGTCTGAAAACCACTCCCATGTGAACACTTCCAACCTCGGTGTTCTCTTCGTTGATGATTCCAGCGAAAAAGGGCAGCTGATTTTTGGGTCTTAGTATCAGTTCTTCATCAAGTTCCCTTGCCATTCCTGCATAAAGAATTTTTTGGAAAGAAGCAGAACCGTCAAGATTGTCTTCAGGGTTAATATGCCCTCCAATACCGCATGACCAGAGATTATGGAGCCTTTTTTCCGTGCCATGCCTGTTGTAAATGGCAGTTTTTTTCCCTTTTTTTGTCTGCAGGACAATATATGGAATTATCTGTTTGAATGAAGGGTCTGTTTCTGCAGCATGACGGTTGACCCATTGGAATCCGGTTTTTTTGCATATATTATAAAAAATATTTTCTTCTAATTTTACAATATTTTTTCCCCCTACCCATTTTTCAGGGAGCAGTTTTCTCTGGATGCAGAGTATTTTTTCTTTTTTTTTCATTTGTTTGAATCATCCTTTTTATAGATAACGGCCATGAGGCACAAGCTGAACTGTGCTGCAGGAGATAAGATACTTCAGTGCCCGCCATATTTTTTCCATTTACTATAGCAAAATAAGTTTATGATCAATATCTTTAAAATTTTCGATCCTAAGTTGATATATTGTTGACATAAAAGATAATTGAACTATTATTAAGGATTTATGATCTATAAATAATATAATTTAAATATATTTATGTATTTCCAAAGCGGTCCATGCCCGCAACCCATTTACCTCTCACGAATTTCCTGTTTTTGTACAGGAATAGAGGAAAAAGGCACTAATGAAATACGCAAGGAGAAGAAATATGAAACAGAAATTTAGATTTGAGATTGATCATGACAATGATATTCTAACCCTTTTTGAATCAGCAGAGGCTGATGCAGGTACATTTTTTCCTGTTCATAATGAAAAATACGGTTTAAAGGAAATAAAGGACATTGTTTATGGGGAGGGCAGAGATGCATTTATCGAAAAATTGAGGAAAAAAAATCTTTTCCCCCCCTTTGACCTTGCTTCCAAGCTTTTTGATACTGTTAAAGAATTTTTTGAGAGTGGAACGGAAAATAAGCTTGTTGTCGATTATGATGATGCTGAATCATTTCCGGTACTGGAAGCAGAAATAGAAGATGAGATAGAGGAGATTGATGAAATCGTTGAGGTTGATAAACTTCTCGATGAAGACGGAAGTGTAAGTGAGGATGATATCAAGGAAATAGATTCCGATGATGATACACCAAAATTCAAACTGGAAGATAACTCTGAATTTGAGAAGTAAAAATATATAATGAAAAATACAATAAAAAAAATTATCCTTAAAGGTGCTGAAAAAGCATTTAAAAAAGGCCTGCTTAAATCTGATAATTTTCCTGAAATGGAAATAGAAGAGCCCAAACATGATGCTCATGGTGATTTTTCTACTAATTTTGCCATGGTTTCTGCATCTGTTCAGAAAATGGCACCAGGGAAAATAGCCGAGGCCATTGTAGCTTCCATGGATGATTTTCAGGGTATTATAGACAAAACTGAGATTGCGGGCCCTGGATTCATTAATTTTTTCTTAACCGATGACGCGTGGTACCCTGTATTAGAGGATATATTTAAAAAAGATTTCCAATACGGGAGTTCTGATTCAGGTAAGGGCAGGAAAGTTCAGGTTGAATTTGTCAGTGCCAATCCAACAGGGCCATTGCACATCGGCCATGGCCGTGGTGCCGCAATTGGAGATTCCGTGGGGAATATACTTTCATTTGCAGGTTATGAAGTAGAAAAGGAGTATTATATAAATGATTCGGGAAGGCAGATCAGGACCCTTGGCCTTTCCGTATGGCTTCGATTAAATGAAATTACCGGTAAAAAAGTTGATTTCCCCGATGACTGTTACCAGGGAGATTATATAAGGGAAATTGCAGCTGAATTGAACGAACTCAAAGGAGATGATCCTGCACTGCAGAATAAAGATGACGGTGTTTTGATATGTGCGAGATATGCAGCTGACAAAATTCTTAATAATATAAAACAGGATTTGTCCTGTTTTGGCGTGAAATTTGATAAATGGTTCAGTGAACAGAGCCTGTACGATTCAAAAAAAGTCTGGAACACCATTGAAGATTTTAAGAACAGGGACCTTATATATGAAAAAGACGGGGCACTTTGGTTCAGAACAGAAAAATTCGGAGATGAAAAAGACAGAGTAGTGGTGAGAAATAATGGGCTTACGACATATTTTGCCTCTGATATTGCCTATCACATGGAAAAATTTGAACGTGGATTTGACAGGGTCATTGATGTCTGGGGAGCTGATCATCACGGTTATGTAAAAAGAATTAATGCATCCATAGATGCTGCAGGCGGGAAAAGTGAGAATTTTGATGTTATACTGGTTCAGCTTGTCAATCTGCTGAGAGGTGGTGAGCCCGTTGCCATGTCAACAAGATCAGGGCAGTTTGTCACATTAAAAGATATTGTTGATGAAGTTGGGAAAGATGCGGCAAGGTTTATTTTTCTAAGCAGGAGCTCTGACAGCGGCCTTGATTTTGACCTTGAACTGGCAAAACAGCAGACCAGTGAGAATCCTGTCTATTATGTGCAGTATGTACATGCAAGGATAACCGGAATCCTTATAAAGGCTGATCGTGAAGGAATTATAAATGATGCTGCTTTAAACTGGACTTGTTATGCCTCAAAACTTAAAGAACCCGAAGAGATAAAACTTATCAGGATACTTGCCTCATTTCCTGAAGTTGTGGAAAAAAGTGCACGTGATCTTCATCCACACATTATTTTTACTTTTCTCATGAATCTTGCTTCTTCGTTTCATGGATATTACAACCGGCACAAAGTGATTACAGAGGACAGAGAGCTTACCATGGCAAGGCTCTGCCTGATTTCTGCCGTTAAAATCGTTATAAGAAACGCTCTTTGTCTGCTTGGTGTTTCAGCTCCTGAAAGAATGTAGGATACGATTATTTTGGCCGGTAAAAAAATAACTGCCCGTAATTTGCTGAAGTATTCTGGTATTTTTCTACTCTGCGGCTGGATGTTTTTTCTCGGGGTGCTTGTGGGCAGGGGCACAGCTCCTGTGTCCTTTGATACGAAAAAATTTCAGGAAAAACTTGCAGAAATTGCAGGTGTCAAGGTAAATGAAAAAAAAATAGAGAAAAAATCCGGGCTTGATTTTTATGAAATGCTTAAAAAACCTGTATCAACCATGGATGCAAAATTTCCTGAATCACTTGGAAAAGACGGTGCTAAGAATGATGGAGCTAAAGGAAACAGCAGAGGAAAAATTTCAGAAAAGAGCATACAAATAAAAAAAAGCAGAAAAACCATGAGTATGGCGCTGCTGCATGGGGGAAAAAAAAGGCATGAATCTGATTTAAAACCTGTAAATGGAAAAATAACGGCATTGTCTCTTAAAAATAATTTTCATATTCCAAAAAAGATCAAAAAATCAGAACAGATCAATTCAAGTTATAAAAACATAAAACACGGTGAAGATTTTAATGCTGATGCTTCTGATGAAACTGTTGTATATACAATTCAGATTGCTGCATACAGAAATTTAAATGATGCTTTGAAATTGATGGAAAACCTGAAGAAAAAGGGATATACAGCGTACAGAACCATGGGAAAAAAAGGAGATAAGCTCTGGCACCGTGTGAGAATAGGTTCTTTTGTGAACAGGAAAAAAGCGATGCAGTTTGAGAAGCAGCTGGAATCAAAACAATTGAAAGGTATTATCGTAATAAAGGGTAAATAACTTTCCGGATGAATGGATAGAATAGTTCTTCTGTCAGGCTCAATGACACAAAAGATAAAAAAGGATAAAAAAGGATAAAAAAATGAAAATTACAAAAGATGATGTTGAGTACATAGCCCATCTTTCCCGCCTTGAAGTGGATGATGCATTAACGGAAAAATTTGCTGATCAGATAAGCAGAACCCTGAAATATATTGATAAATTAAAGGATGTAGATGTCTCAGGGGTTCTTCCCGCATCCAATATTGTTTTTACAACTAATGTACTGAGGGAAGATGTGGAAAAAGAATCTCCGGGTCCTGAAGTTACACTTTCCAATGCACCTGAAAGGGATGATGATTTTTATACGGTTCCAAGAGTTGTGGGATAGAGGAGTGATATAATATGGATTTACATGAATTGACCATACACCAGGCAGAAGCACTTTTAAAAAAAAGAGAAATTTCTTCAAAAGAACTTGTTAAAGCTCTGCTTGAAAGAATTGACACCTTTGATGATACAATTGGTGCATATTTAACAATTGATGAAAAAGGTGCATTAAAACAGGCTGAAGATGCAGATAAAAGGCTTGCAGATTTAACTCCGGACGCTTACGCTGCTGATGATGCCCCGCCTCTGCTTGGAATCCCCATCGCCTTGAAAGATCTCCTCTGTACAAAGGGCTTAAAGACAACATGTGCATCTAAGATACTTGAAAATTTCGTTCCCCAATATGACAGCTTTGCAGTGTCTAAGCTGAAAAAAGCAGGTGCTGTTATTCTTGGAAAAACCAATATGGACGAATTTGCCATGGGATCTTCAACGGAAAATTCCGGATTTAAACTGACAAGAAACCCCTGGAACCCTGACCATATTCCGGGTGGCTCAAGCGGAGGGTCTGCCGCCTCCATTGCTGCATGCATGGCAACAGGATCCCTTGGAAGTGATACCGGCGGCTCCATCCGCCAGCCTGCTTCCCACTGCGGAGTTGTGGGCTTAAAACCGACCTATGGCAGGGTGTCAAGATTTGGTCTGGTTTCATATGCTTCTTCCCTGGATCAGATAGGCCCCATAACAAGGGATGTTAAGGATGCTGCTTTAATGATGAATGTTATTTCAGGCCATGATGAAATGGATTCCACATCTGCTGATATTGATGTGCCTGATTTTACATCGGGTCTTTCAATGTTTGAAAAAAACGGGCTTAAGGGAATGAAAGCCGGGATTCCAAAGGAATTTTTATCGGTGAAAGGGCTTGATCCCGATGTTGAGAAAGCTTTTATGAATTCAAAGAAGATACTTGAGAATCTCGGCGTTGAAATAATTGAGGTTTCCCTGCCCCATACTGAATATACCATTGCAGCTTACTATGTAATAGCTCCTTCCGAGGCAAGTTCAAACCTTGCACGCTTTGACGGAGTTAAATACGGTTTCAGGGATAAAACCTGTGATAACCTTATTGATATGTATAAAAAAACCAAGTCAAAGGGCTTTGGCAATGAGGTGCAGCGCAGGATCATAATCGGTACTTATGCACTTTCCGCAGGGTATTACGATGCATATTATGGCAGGGCATCAAAGGTGAGATCCCTTATCATGGATGATTTTAAAAATGCATTTAAGCAATGTGATATCATTATTTCTCCTGTGGCGCCTACCCCTGCATTTAAAATAGGTGAGCACATTGATGATCCACTTACAATGTATTTAAGTGATATTTTTACCCTTTCTGCAAATATGGCGGGAATCCCCGGAATATCCATACCATGCGGATTATCATCAAAGGGGCTTCCAATAGGACTCCAGATGATGGCTGACCGCTTTGACGAATTAAGTCTTATAAGGGCAGGGTATGGATTTGAGCAGAATGTGAATTTAAGCATGAGATTTCCTGATCTGAAAAATCTGGGATAGATTTTAAACATAAACATCAGGTTAAAGGCCGGATTGTTTTTTTGTATTCGGATTGGAGATGAAATAAGTTGAACAGAAATAGCGCAGAATTCCGGCCCATGTACAAGGCGCATTAAAGGTTGCATACTCGACGTATTTTTGCCTTTGATGCAACGAAGTAGATGAGCCGGAAGACAAGCAATCTCGTTCAACTTATAAAATTTTCGATCCTTAAAGGCATGACTATATTTTTGTATTAAGGAGATGCAGTTATGACACATCCTCTTCCCGAAGGTGAAAATTTAAGAAAAGCTGTAAAATGGATATCAAATCAGAGAAAAGCTGATCCTGATCTGGATATTAAGGCCCTTGCAGAAAAGGCAAGTGTGCGTTTTGATTTAAGCCCCGGTGATTCAGAATTCCTTGCAAGGTTTTTAAAAGAATCTTAAATTTTAATCCGTCCGGGTTTTATTTGTCCGGGTGAGAAACTGCTGCCGGGATGCCTTATAAATCGTCCTGGATCATATTTTGTTAAAAAAGGGCAGTGGGGTATAAAATGTCCGATGTAAGAATACTTCCTGAAATTATTTCCAACAGGATTGCAGCAGGAGAGGTTGTTGAACGACCTGTATCCATTGTAAAAGAGCTTGTTGAAAACAGTCTTGATGCAGGTGCTGCAAGGATTACGGTTGAGGTTAACAGGGGGGGCAGAGACCTTGTGAGAGTGTCTGATGATGGTGAGGGCATGACAAGGGATAATGCACTGCTTGCCATTGAAAGATATGCAACAAGTAAAATATACTCAAATGATGATCTTTTTTCCATAAAGAGTTTCGGGTTCAGGGGAGAAGCGCTTCCATCCATTGCATCGGTCTCAAAGTTTTCCCTTGTCACAAGGGCAAAAGGCTGTGATTCCGGGACGAAAATTTTTATTAACGGCGGCAGGGTCGTGGATGTCTGTGATGTGGGTGCCCCGTTTGGTACTGAAATTGAGGTGAAGAATCTTTTTTTCAATACTCCTGTGCGGCGCAAATTTTTAAAATCCATAAATACGGAAATGGGACATATAGGTGATGCTTTTTCCGGTATGGCACTTGGGAATCCAGGTGTTGGATTCCGTTTGTTTCATAATTCCCGCATGGTCAAGTCTTTTCTTCCTTCAGATGATCTGCTTAAAAGAACCGGGGATGTGTTTGGAAATGAGACTGTGAAGGATTTCTGTGATGTTTCCTTTAAAAGTCGCGATGTGAAGATCAATGGTTATGTTTCCAACCCTTCATTGACAAGAAGTACACCAAGAACGATCCGGCTGTTTGTCAATAACAGGATGATAAGTGACAATGGTCTTGTTTCTGCCATATTTCGGGGATTTCAGGGCAGAATTATGAAGGGAAGATTTCCCATGGCCGTCCTTTTTATCAGTCTTCCGTTTGATGAAGTGGATGTTAATGTACATCCTGCAAAACTCATGGTCAGGTTTGCCCATCAGAACCATATTTACTCAACGGTTGTTGATGCTGTTAATGAGGCTCTGTGCAGTTCGGAGAAAAAAATATTTTCAGGCTCATTCGAACCCGGAACACAGGAAAATTTTGAAGCAGTTCAGCATGTAAAAGAGGAATTTAATGATTTTACCGGCAGTTTTCCGTCAACAACAGGATTTAAAGATAAGAAAACAGTAAGCAAATCTGATAATCGAAAATTTGAGGAAAAAGCAAAACAGGAAAAGAAAAGTATTGCAGAGTCATCTTTTGTCTGGCGTGCCCATGACAATAAAGAGCATCAACCGGATATATCGGTTGAAAAATCTTTAAAACCGCTTTCAAAACCGGAAATTTCAGAGCAAAGACAAACAACAGAGTCCTGGACAGAACAAAAATCAGATGATTTTTCCTTATCTTTCCATGTTACAGGCCAGGTGTTTGGCACATATATTGTCGCAGAATCAGGTAATGAGATGTTTCTTTTTGATCAGCATGCAGCCCACGAAAGAATCGTTTATGAAAAATTGAAAAAACGGTCTGAATCCTTTAAGCCTCCTTCCCAGAGCCTTATTGTGCCGGAAACACTGGAGCTTGGATTCAGGGAAGCTGACCTTCTTGAAAAAATAATGGACGATTTGACCTTGCTTGGTATAATTGTGGAACCGTTTGGAGGAACAGGTTTTATCGTTAAATCCGTTCCGGCAATTATTGATGACAGGCAGATCGGCCCTTTTATCAGGGAAATGCTTGATAAAATTATTGAATCAGGGATAGATACAGGTGATGATATCCATAAGAGAAAATGGCTTGATGATGTGATGATCCTTATGGCATGCCATTCTGCCATTCGTGCAAATCACAGCTTGAATTTAAGAGAGATGGAAAAGCTGATTAAAGATCTTGAAAAATGTGAGAATCCATTTCACTGTCCCCATGGCCGGCCCACAAGGATTCAATGGTCAAAAACTGAAATTGAAAAGCGCTTTAAAAGAATAGTATAAGGGGTTCTGAAAGATTTCAGCACATTATACGAGTTTATTCCCGGGCAGATGTAATATGTCTGCCCGGGCTAATCCGGATCGGATCCGTTCCATGACCGTTATTAAAATGTATAGGAGACAGTCAGACCATAACTAAAGATTGATCCACTGCCTTTCAGATTAACTTGTGGATTGTTGCCAAGACCAGCATACGAGTGGTTCAGCCCATTGCTTTCCCCGCTTATTTTTCTGTCTTCCGTTGTCTTGACATATTGCACTACTCCATCAATAGTCCAGTGGCTGGCAAGATTGAGCCCAAACCCCATGCTGAAGGATTGTTTATCGCCATCTGGCCATGGTATGTCAAACGTTGAATCCGGGATTGGACTCGGGTCATAATAATAACCTGCCCTTAAAGTAAATATATTATTTACAAACCATTCTGTTCCAAGTTTCAATTGAAGAGTATTTTTCCAATTTCTTTGAATAACGTCTCTAATTCCAAGTTCTTTTACAGTTAGTGTCTGATTTTCTACAATATTCCAATGCGTCCAGACAAGGTCTGTTTCAATAGAGAATTTTTTATTCGGCAGATAACGCATTCCACATTGAACCTGTTCTGGGAAATCCACATCGTTTAAAGTAGCATGAAAACTTGTCTTTGTCGTAAAAGGCGGGACGTAAGCCTGCAAAAATGCTACACCTGGTCCCCTGAATTTAATATCACCATCGTAACTTGCACTTGTTCGACTTCTATAAGTTAGGCCAAAGCTCAGGTTACTAATTGGTTTGAACATAACACCAATATTATAAGAGTAGTTAGAATCATCATTAAGGTCCACATCTGCATATACAGGACTTCCGGTAAGTGCCGAAAACTTCAGAATCTGATATTTTTGTCCTGCTTCAGATTTTCCGAGGGATACGCCAAATCCAATTGACAATTTGCTGTTAATTTTATAGGCGATAGTCGGTGTTATGGCAATCCTGTCAATCCATGCTTCATAGGCGTTATAAGTACCAGGATTGCTAATATTGTTTTTTTGCCATTTCAGATCAAGGCCAAAAGGGGCATACAGTGCAATTCCTGCTGAAAGTTTATCTGACACAGGCATGGCAAAGCCTGCTGAAGGGACAATAAGATTCGGTGACGTATCTGACATTTTTTCCGGCCCAGAATTTGGAATAGCCGCGGAGTTTTTTACAGTATAATCGTCAATATTAAGATCAGGATTCAGCACAGCAAAACCTGTTGAAATAGTAGTGCTTTTAATTTGAGTTAAACCGGCTGGGTTGTAATACGGTGCATAGACGTCATCTGCATTGGCACTAAATGCTCCTCCAAGAGCGGTGGCTTTGGCTCCAATGCCGTATGTGTCCATGTTGCCGGCCAATGCAATACCGCATGTGAAAAGATATACTGCTAACACCAATAGTAATTTTTTCATCTTCTTTCCTCCCTTGTTAAATGATCATTTAGAATTCTTGCGGACAATTATCATTGCTTCTGCAGGTAGCAAATAAAATCAACAACATAAACGACGTTTAAAAAAAACTTAAACAATAGTCAAGATTTCAAATATATTTAATTTTGTTCAACAAATTTTTATAAAAGTGCAGTTTTAATTTAAATTTAAAATAATTATGCAATATAAAAAAATGAACGTTCGTTCTTATTTTGCTTGACACGCTGTTTTTTTCAGTTTAAATTTCATTCCATGAGAATTTTAGTGTGCATAAAACAGATAAATGATAACGGGGATATGAACAGGTTTGATGAATTCGCACTGGAAGAAGCTCTTAAAATAAAGGAAAAAGCTGAAAAACAACAGCAAACTCCGGGAAATTCTGTGTCTGTGGATGTGATCACTGCCGGAAAATCAAATTCTTTTAAAATTATCAGGCGAGCCTTTGGTATGGGCGCGGATAGCGGGTTCCTGATTGTTCTTAAAACTAAAGAAAAAGCAACAGAATATATACCTCCCTTTACCATTGCTTCTCTTTTGTCTGCTGTTGCAGATAAGATGCATTATGATCTGATCTTAACGGGAATTATGTCCCAGGATATGATGCATGGCCAGACCGGTCCCATGCTTGCTGAGTTATTGAATTTTCCATGTGCAACCGGAGTGACAAAAATCAGGTTTCCCGTTAAAAATAATTTTATTCAGGTTGAGCGGGAACTTGAAAATGGATTTATAGAATGCCTTGAAATTAAACTGCCAGCTCTTTTGACCATCCAGGCGGGTATTAATATCCCGAGATATCCCAGCCTTTCCAATTTGCTTGCTGCAGAGCAGAAAACCATCATGACCCGGAAAGAGACAGATATTTTCCCCCACCGGGGCGGGGTAAAAGAATTTTACGTTTCAATTGAAACGCCGGAAAAAACGAGGGATGGTCTTGTATTAGAGGGAGATCTGGCAGGCAGAGTCAATCAGTTGCTTAATTTTTTTAAAAAACATGATCTTAATTAAATTATGGCCTCATTGCGGTTTATGAGAAAGAGCTCTATTTTGACAAAATAACAAGTACTCTTTCTATGTTTGTCAAAATCTCTGATTTTTTGAGGTATAGTAACACAGTTCAGATCTGCCTCATGGCAGTTATAAAAAAATGGATAAAGGTTTTATTATATGAAACAAATAATTGTCATTGCTGAAATTTTTCAAGGCCTGATCCGGCCTGTAACCTGGGAACTTGCCGGAACTGCCCTGAGGATTGCAGAACTTGAAGCAGACAGTAAATATTTAGTCAATGATCGTGGAAAAGGGCAGAATGATAAAAAGAAAAATATAAGAAGACAAAAAAAATCAGGGAATATACAGTTACAAAAGGAGCTGAAAAGCCGGATCAGGATTATTGTTCCAGGAGAAGATCCTTTGCCCGTTGCGGAAAAGATTGCGGAACATACTTCAATGGATGTGATCTGCCTTAAAATTAAAGGACTTGAAACCTATGACTGTGATGCGTATAAAACCTGTCTTTTCCGTGTGATCAGTGAAATGGATGTTGTTTCCCATGTATTAATTGCCCACACATCACAGGGCAGGGATTTTGGTTTTGGTCTTGGTGTTAAATTGAATGCAGCATCAATATCAGGGGTGAACTCAATTTTTTCAGATGATGACGGCCTTGTTTATTCCCGTGCTGTTTATGGCAATGAAAAAAACATGATGATACGTCCTGCACCTGATATCCCTGTTGTTCTTACCATAATGCCCGGTATGTTCAGGGATAATATTATGAATAATTTGAATAACCGTACAATGGAAAAGGGAAAAATCACTGTGTGCGAAATCCCTTTTAACGGATCTTACCCCCTTAAGAAAACAAAACCGGTTTCAGATACTGGAGTGGATACTGATTCTGCAGAGGTTGAAAATATTCATGTAAAAGGAAAATTATGCCAGAAAAGCACAGCTTATCCATGTCAATTTGCCAGTCGGATCATCCACGGGCAGATTTTGAGGAAAGCGTGTGGAAACAAGGCGTTAAAAGGTGCGAAAATTATTGTGTCGGCAGGCCGGGGAATAGGAGAAAAAGACGGGCTTAAGGAGATTTTTGAGTTTGCAGAATGTTTTTCGTCTTCAGCTGTTGGTGCATCAAGACCACTTGTTGACATGGGGTGGATTGGATATGATCATCAGGTTGGCATTACAGGTGCTGAGGTTTCTCCGAGGCTTTATATCGCCTGCGGTATTTCAGGGTCCTCCCAGCACATTGCCGGCATGAAAGGAAGTGAAATTGTTGTAAGCATAAATAAAAATCCGGATGCACCGATATTCCGTCATTCAGATATCTGCATCATAGCGGATGTGCATGAGTTTATAAAAGAATTTTTAAAGCAAAGATAAATTAAAGCAAAGATAAATATTCGGCCAGCATTTTTGATTTTTTACGAGACCATCAACATTAAAGAGGAAATAACAGTGGATTTTAAAATTTCAGGCAGGATAGAGACTATTGTCGGCATGATAAATGAGTTTGTTGATAAAGAACTCATTCCCCTTGAAGCACAATTTCTTACAAAAGATTTCAGGGAACTGCTGCCAATACTTAAGGAAAAACAGAAAATTGTAAA
The DNA here is from genome assembly GCA_015493575.1 of Desulfobacteraceae bacterium. Taxonomy (GTDB): domain Bacteria; phylum Desulfobacterota; class Desulfobacteria; order Desulfobacterales; family Desulfobacteraceae; genus WGCX01. Next base: position 32,320 of record WGCX01000273.1, read on the forward strand.
AAAAATGGAACTTTGGGCACCCAATTTTCCAGTTGAATGCGGCGGGATGGGGCTTTCTCTTCTTGAACACGGCCTGGTATCCGAAGCGCTTGGAAGATCTCCCCTGGGGCATTATGTGTTCTGGTGTCAGGCACCGGATGCAGGTAATGTTGAAATTCTCCATGAACACGGCACAAAAGAGCAGAAAGAAATGTATTTAAATCCCTTAGTTAAGGGAGATATCAGATCGTGTTTTGCCATGACAGAGGTTGATATGCCGGGTTCCAATCCTGTGATGCTTGAAACAACTGCTGTAAAGGATGGCGATGATTATGTGATCAACGGGCATAAATGGTATACAACCGCTGCTGACGGGGCAGATTTTGCCATCACCATGGCAGTTACAGATCCTGATGGGCCCACCTATGGCAAGGCAAGCATGATCATTGTCCCTGCAGACACAAAGGGGTTTAACCTTGTGAGAAATATTCCGGTTATGGGGCATGAAGGAAGTGATTATTTCAGCCATGGGGAGATTATTTTTGAATCATGCAGGGTCCCTCAAAAAAATCTCCTTGGAAAAGAGGGCAAAGGGTTTGTTATTGCACAGGACAGGCTCGGACCGGGCAGAATTCACCACTGCATGCGCTGGCTTGGCATATGCAGGCGCGCCTTTGAGTTGATGTGCAGGCGGGCAAGTGAGCGGGTGATTTCTCCTTCGGGACAAACCCTTGGCACAAGGCAGACCATACAGAACTGGATTGCCGAGTCAGCGGCAGAACTTAAGGCTGCAAGGCTTCTCACTCTAAATTCTGCCTGGCAGATCGATAATAATGGAGCCTCAAAGGCAAGGGATTCCATTTCAATGATAAAATTTGTTGTGGCCAATACCATGCAGAAAATTGTGGACAGGGCCCTGCAGGTTCACGGTGGACTTGGAATGACCGATGATACAATTCTGGCATATTTTTTTCGCCATGAAAGAGCTGCAAGGATTTATGATGGCGCCGACGAGGTTCACAAAACCTCACTGGCAAAGCGTATATTAAAAACATATAAAGAACTTTAATTTGTTTTTTTAACTGCCATAAGGCAAATCTGGATTCAGGCTCTTGTTCTGCTCAAGGAATCAAAGATTCCGGCAAACTATGAAAACCGTGGTCTACTTAAAACTATTAAGGTGAAAAAAGAAAGTATTCAGTATGGATTATACGGAATTTAAAAAAATATATGGTATTTCAAACCAGAATCTTTCAAGGGAAGTGTTTCGCAATAATAAGAATCTGATGCGGATTAAAAAGGAAAAAACAGCTGTAAATAACCTGGAGAAAATTTTTAAGGCAGTGTTTAGAATTGCTTATAAAAAGGGTTTCCAGGCGATGACCATGCGGGATCTCAGTAAAAAAACCGGTATCAGCCTTGGTGCATTGTACGCATATTTTCCAGGTAAGGAAAAGCTGCTTGGTATTATCCACACCCAGGGGTGGATAATTATCAGGAAGGATCTTGAACAGATTTCCGGTCTTCATGAAGATCCACGGGAGAAATTAAGGGCAGTGATCAAAGCCCACATTTTTCTGTCCGAATTGTTTCGGCCCTGGTTCTATTTTACATTCATGGAGGCGAGAAATATAAAACCCCTTGAGTTTGAAGAGGTTAAATCCATGGAGGAGTATACACAGAAAATTCTTGCTGATATACTTACAAAAGGAGAAAAACAGGGAGCCTTTAAGCCAGGGGATCATGAATTAACTGCCAGCATGATCAAGGCCATGCAGCAGGAATGGTACCTTAAACGGTGGAAATACAGGAAACTCAAGGTCTCAGTGGATGAATTTGCCGATCATCTGATTGGTATTGTTGAGGCCTTCTGTCTTTTTGAATGATTTTCATGAAGTAAAATTTTTTAAGAGATAAAAACGGAGAACATATTTATGCAGACAATCGACAGTGCAGTAAGTGTGAGGCCCGGAGAGGAAATTGATCCTGCAGCTGTAAAAGCTTTTTTACAGGAACATCTAAATGACATTACAGGGGATA
>WGCX01000274.1 GCA_015493575.1 Desulfobacteraceae bacterium
ACCAACGGGTTTGTAGAAGGTACCAATAATGCTCTGAGAGTAATAACACGCATGGCTTACGGATATCGAAATTTTGGCAATTTCAAGCTACGGGTACTCGCAGGATTAGGTGATTTTCACACTAATCCGCGATGAGCCTAAAAAATTCAACCCTGCCAGGCGTGGCTACGGCATGGAAAGCACTATTGATTTAAGGCAGCGCAGGATCACCCGGAACAGGCACCGTATGGTTTTTGAAGAAAAAGATACAGACTGGTGCAGGATGCATTTTTTTGCATTCAGGCAAAAAGGACAGAATGCTGATGTTTCACAAAAGCAATTTATTTTTGCCGGGCTTAACATGGACAGAGTGGAGGCCATGCACAAAAGATTTCTGCGCCATTCCATCGGAATGGGCATTGTACTGTTTCTTATCGGATGCGGAGGGATTGTTACGCTTTTTGTTTTCCAGGCCTATAGAACAGCAAAATCATCACTTTCAAAGGTCAAGGCCTTCTCTGACAGGGTAGTTGAAACAATGCCTGCAGGTCTTATTACTATTAACAATGATTTTCATGTGACTTTATCCAATAAATCTGCATGGTTTATCCTTGATGCCTGGGTAGACAATGATTCAGGCAGAAATTCATTTGCTGTACCCGATGAAATGATCAATCTTGCCCATGATATCAAGACAAACAAAAAAAACATAACAAGGGAAATAGAATGTGTTTCCAGATCCATGGAGATTGTTCTCCTTGATATCAATGCATCGCCGGTTATTAACGATTCCGGTGAAATTTCCGGTTTTCTGTTCCTTTTCAGGGACTTGACAGAACTTAAAAAATTAAAAAAAGAAGTGGAAAGGAACAGACGTCTTGCAGCGGTGGGCAAACTTGCAGCAGGAGTTGCCCATGAAATCAGAAATCCCTTAAGTTCAATTAAAGGATTTGCAACATATTTTAAAGAGAGGTATAAAAATTCACCAAATGACCTTAAGACTGCTGAAATTATGATAAATGAGGTGGAAAGACTTAACCGCTCGGTAAGCCAGCTCCTTGAATTTGCAAAATCAGTCCCGATTTCAAAAAAAGAGGTCAGCTTATCCGAGCTTCTATCCCATTCCATTCAGCTTGTTCAAAATGATCTTGATAAAAAGAACATAAAAACAGCAGTTGAGATTAAAACGGAAAAAGATTGTTTTACAACTGATCCTGACCGGATAAATCAAATCCTGCTCAATCTCTATCTTAATGCGGTTCATGCCATGGATGATGGCGGAATTCTTTCTTTGCAGGCGTATGACAGTGAAAACAATTTTTTTATCAAGGTTAAGGATACAGGCACAGGGATTGAAAAAAATGATCTGGACCATATTTTTGACCCTTATTTTACAACAAGACCCGATGGAACAGGACTTGGTCTTGCAATGGTGCACAGTGCCGTTGAAGCCTTAGATGGGAGCATAAGCGTGGAGAGCAGAAAAGGGGAAGGCACTGTTATTTCCATGAAATTTCCCGGTTAAAAACAGCAGGCCTCCTTAGTTTTTGCAAAATCTGTGGGGGATAAGGCGAAGTCAAATATTCAAGGAGAGCAGGCAAAGTCAGATATTAAAATGAAAGATTATAAAAAAATATTAATTGTGGATGATGACAGATCCCATCGTATCATGCTGAATATGCTTTTAACGGGATGGGGCTATGATGTTAAAGAAGCTGATGACGGATCTTCCGGTTTTGACATGATAAAAAACAAATGCTTTGATATTGTGCTTCTTGACATGAAAATGCTGAAGATGTCAGGCATGGAAGCGCTTGAAAAAATCAATGAATACAACCCTTCTCTTCCCGTGATCATAATGACGGCGTATTCCTCCATTGAAACTGCTGTGGAAGCCCTTAAAAAAGGGGCATACGACTATCTTACAAAACCCCTTGATTTTGAAAAACTCAAGCTCACCATTGAAAGAATCCTGGAAACGATCTATATAAAAAAAGAAAACATAACCCTTAAAAGTGCCCTTGGAAAAGAATTTTCCAGGAAAAATATTATTGGAAACAGCCCTGCCATGACAAAACTTCTTGAAACCATTGAAATGGCGGCTCCAACAGATGCCAATATTTTAATAACAGGGGAATCGGGCACAGGAAAGGAATTGATTGCAGGTGCACTGCATTACAACAGTCCAAGAAAGGATAATTTGTTTGTAAAATTAAATTGCGCCGCCATAACTGCCACCCTGCTGGAATCTGAACTGTTTGGCCATGAAAAAGGTTCATTTACAGGAGCTGACAGAAAAAGAAAGGGAAAATTTCTCCAGGCTGACAAAGGCAGCATTCTCCTTGATGAAATAGGCGAAATGGACCCCGGCCTGCAGGCAAAACTTCTGCGGGTCATTCAGGAAAGGGAGATCACACCGGTTGGAAGTGATAAAAGCATTAAAGTAGATGTCAGAGTTATTGCTTCAACAAACAGGGATTTAAAGGCTTTGATTAAAGAAAATAAATTCAGGGAGGACCTTTTTTTCAGAATTAATGTCGTTTCCCTTGCCATTCCGCCTTTAAGGAAAAGAAAAGAGGATATTCCCGAGCTTGCCCTGCATTTTTTAAATTTTTTTTCCCAAAAAAACCACAGGGACATAAAAGGCTTTACACCCGATGCCATGGATGCCATGATAAGGTATCAATGGCCAGGCAATGTAAGGGAATTGATGAACAGCATTGAAAGAGGCGTTGTACTGGCGAGATCGGACTACCTGTGCCTCGATGATTTTCCGTTTATTCAAGACGAAAATGATTCCCCGGAAATATCCGGAACCGGGTTAACGGACCGCCCCCTTGCAGAAATTGAAAAAGCCGCTGTGTTAAAAACTTTAGAATCCAGTAAAGGCAACAAAAGTGAAACGGCAAGGAGGCTTAAAATAACGAGAAAAACACTGCTGAAAAAACTTAAAAAATACGGCAGAGCCTGATAAATTAATAATCTTTTTTTATAAAAAAGAGCTCGTTTTTTACAAAGCAACTGATGCTCTTTTTATGTTTTTCAAAATCTCTAATTTTTTGTGGCATTGTAACGCTGTTCAGATCTGCCTCATGGCAGTATAAAGGAGTGTGATGGCAACAATCACTATTGAAAATATTTACTGGCTTGCAGGAGGTTTTTTATCCGGGGTTTTCATAAGCCTTGTTTTAGTTAAAATCTGGTTTTCCCTTTTTAAGGGGAAACTGAAAAATTTATCTGCCGAAGCGTTACAGGATAATTCAGAAAGGTTTCTTGAGCTTGCCGATAAATATTTTTCTCTCTATGTAAAGGATGCAAAAAAAGACCTTGACGGAAAGGGTGATGATATCATTAAAAGTGTTGAACCTGTAAAACAGGCCCTTGAAAACTATGAAACAAGAATTAATGCCATGGAAAGGGAAAGGGAAAAATCCTTTGGCTTTCTTTCGGCGCAGGTCATTGAAATGGCAAAAACCCAGCAGGCACTTCAAAGGGAAACCGGAAATCTTGTAAAGGCTTTAAGGGTACCCCATGTAAGGGGAAGATGGGGGGAGATAACCCTTAGAAGGGTTGCTGAAATTGCCGGCATGGCTGATCTATGTGATTTTGTGGAGCAGGAAAGGATAAAAGGTGAAAGCAAAACTGCAAAGGGAAGTTTAAGGCCTGATATGGTGGTTCACCTTCCAGGGAATCGAAACATTGTAATCGATTCAAAGGTTCCCCTTTCAGCTTACCTTGATGCAGTTGAGGCAGACAGTGAAGAAAAAACAAAACAATTTCTCAATCTCCATGCAGGCCAGGTTAAAGCACATATAAATAAACTTTCTTCAAAGGAATACTGGAAAAAATTTACCCCGACCCCTGAATTTGTGGTTCTCTTTATTCCAGGGGAGAATTATTTCAGTGCCGCCCTTTCAATTCAGCCTGATCTCATTGAAAAAGCCATTGAGAAAAATGTGGTGCTGGCAACACCTACAACTCTTATTTCCATGCTAAAAGCTGTTTCCTATGGATGGAGACTTGAAAAAAGTGCTGAAAATGCAAAAAAAATAGGAAAGCTTGGAAATGAACTTTTCTTCAGGCTTTCCTCCATGGCTGAAATGATGAATAAACTGGGCAGGGATATTGACAGAACTGCATCAACTTACAATAAAACCATTGGAACTCTTGAAAAAAGGGTTCTTGTGTCTGCAAGAAAATTGGCATCCCTTGGAATCACTTCGGAAAAAGAAAAAGATAATTTCAAAATTCATCCGGTTGAAACAAAACCAGGAAACATGAATCAGGATTAAAAATTACATATGCCTTACAAAACAAAATCATCCTGTTCATCTGCATCAAATGGCTATAATCCCATAATTATCAGATTTTCATTGATTTTTCTCATTGTATTCTCTGCAGTTGGAATCCTTTTCTTTAAGGGATGTGTCCCATCGGAAAAACCTGTCTCAAGATACAACTGCCTTAAAAAAACTAATATAGCAGATTTTCCTGTATTCCATGATCAGCTTGATTTTGCAGGACTTAAAAATGCCCTGGAACAGAGTTTATTGTATTTTAATAAAATACCTGAAACAAAAAAAATTAATTTTGGAAAGGATATTTTCACTGCATCACGGGTTAAAAAATCTTTACATTCGTTTCTTTTATTTCTTAAGGAAAATCCATCCCAGGATGAGACAAACCGGTTTATTAGAAAGAACTATTCAGTTTATCGTTGCGTTGGAAAAAACAACAGCAATAAAGTGCTTTTTACCGGATATTATGAACCGCAGTTTTCGGGCAGTCTTGTAAAGAATGATGAATATATTTACCCCCTTTACTCAAAACCCGATGATCTTGTATCCATAAATCTTTCTCTTTTTTCAGACAGATTCGCGGGCATTCCGCCTTTAAAGGCAAGAATCAATAAAAAAAATCATGCTGTGCCCTATTTCTCAAGAAAGGAGATCAATAATATTAATAATTTCAGAAAAAGGGCTGCTCCCATTGCCTGGCTTAAAAGCCCCATAGACCGTTTTTTCCTTGAAATCCAGGGTTCAGGAAAAATCATGCTTAAGCAGGGGGGGTTTTTAAGGGCACATTATATTACAAGTAATGGCCGCAGATACAGATCCATCGGGCGATACCTGATAAATAAAAAGGAGATTGCAAAAAAAGATATGTCGATGCAGGCCATAAGGCTGTGGCTGGATAAGCATCCCAAAAGGCTGAGAAAAGTACTGAACTATAACCCCTCATTTGTATTTTTTAAAAGAGAAAAAGGCGGCCCGTTTGGCTGCCTTGGCGTTGCAATCACGCCAATGCGCTCCATTGCAACGGACAGATCATTTTTCCCCAAAGGGACCCTGTGTTTTATAGAAACCCGGGTTCCATTAAAGAAAGACAGGCCGCCCCCTGAAAAATGGGACAATTATTCAGGCTTTGTCCTGAATCAGGACACTGGAGGTGCAATTAAAGGCCCTGGCAGGGCAGACCTTTTTTATGGGAACGGCGCATATGCAGAATTTGCAGCAGGCCATATGAACCAGCCGGGAAGACTGTATTTTCTGATTCTAAAAGACAAATCACCTTTGCTTTAATTAATTTTCAGTCTGTTTCTGCAGAAAAAATGCTTTTTAGGATTAAATCTTGCAAATACTTTTTATTTTCTATAAAATTACAAAATTAAAAATTAATTTTTTAGCTCCTGTAGCTCTCCCGAGCTTCAGGGCTAATGTACAGGATCAGATTTTTTTATTGTTTTTTTAACAATGACAGAGAAAAAAGGGAAAAGATACAAATGCTTCCGGGATTTGCCTCAATTGTTGAGACAAAAATTAAAAATGCTCAGAAAAATGGCGAGTTAGACAACCTGCCCGGGGAAGGAAAGCCTTTAAGCTTTGAAGAGATCAAGGGGCCTGAAGAACTGAAACTGGCACATAAAGTTTTAAAAAATGCCGGTTTCCTGCCCCCTGAAATTGAACTGAAAAAGCAGATAGGACAGATTGAAGATCTTCTTGAAACCATAGAATATGATTCACCTGAAAGAATACGAATACAGAAAAAGCTTAATTACCTTTTCACAAAGCTTAGTACAATGCGAGGAAATTCAAATACAACCATGTTCCCTGAAATGTACAGGGACAGACTGATTAAAAGGATGATATAATGAAATTTAAAAAAAGAGATAAAGAGGGAGTATTCAAAAGTCTGTTTGCCGCATACTTTGTTATTCTCCTCCATGTTTTTCTTCTTGCAGGAACCGGGGTGACCGTTGTTCTGTTCAGAGGGGTTTACAATTACCTTCCGTGGATAATGGGCGGCTTAAGCATTATGATACTCGGCCTGTTCTGGATTTTTTATACAAAAATGAAAAAGAGCAGCAGTGACATTAAAGATATCCTGTCATTCCCTGAATTCAGGGACCGCAATATAGAAATCAGCCTTCTCGGAGGTCTTGCTTCATTTAAAATAGAGGGAGGCAATAAAGAACTGCCGCTCATCGGACAGAATTTTGCCAATGGAAATCCCGGTATTTTTCGCCTTGAAGGCCCTAAAGATTCAACTGACAAAAGAATCTCAGATCTTGCTGATCTTTACGACAGAGATCTTATAACAAAAGAAGAATTTGACCTGGCAAAAAAAGATATTCTGTATGCCTGATAATTTTACTGATGTGCACATCAGCAGATAAAAAAAGGAGGTTCCATGGAAAAAATAAGACTTGCCCTGCTATCCGGCGGGGACTCATCCGAACGTGAAGTCTCTTTAAGCAGCGGGAACCAGGTGTACAACGCCCTTGACAGAGACAAATATCAGATCACAAGGTATGACCCAAAAACTGACCTTCTTAAAATTGTAAAAGATGCTGATAAAATAGATGCGGCACTTTTAATACTTCACGGCCCCAACGGTGAAGACGGTACTATACAGGGACTGCTGGATCTTCTCAAAATTCCTTATCAGGGTGCAGGGGTCATGGGAAGTAGCGTTGCAATGAATAAGGTTGCCGCCAAAAAGCTGTATCAACAGGCAGATATACCGGTTCCGGCCTATCTCTATTTTGAAAAACACGAAAAACTTGATACAGACACCTGTTTACAGACACTTGGACTTCCCCTTGTTGTAAAACCGGCAAATGCAGGTTCAAGTGTGGGTATTGCCATTGTAAATGATGAAAGAGAACTGTCCTCTGCCATAAAAAAAGCCTTTGAACAGGACAGTCTGATTTTGCTTGAGGAATACATCAGGGGAATTGAGCTTACCTGCGGAGTTCTTGGAAACATTAAGCTTGAGCCCCTTCCTGTTATTGAGATTATCCCGGGACATGAATATGATTTTTTTGATTACAAGGCAAAATACGTTGCAGGCGCCACAGAAGAAATATGTCCTGCCCGTATTAATGACATAGTAAAGGATCAGGTCCAGGCCCTTGCCGTTGCTGCTCATAAAGCTCTTTTTCTTAAAGGTTACAGCAGAACTGACATTATTTTAAAAGATAAAAATTTATACGTGCTTGAAACAAACACAATTCCCGGTATGACAGAAACAAGCCTGTATCCCCAGGCGGCAAATGCTGCCGGATATTCTTTTTCCGGACTTCTTGACAGACTTATTTCACTTGCAATGGACAAAGAATAACTTGAAGCAGGAAATAACCTCAAACAGGAAATAACCTGAAACAGGGAAAACCCTGAGACAAATAATAACTTGAGTAAAATATTTAAAATTGACCCTGTAAATCCTGAAAAAGACCTTATCCGTGAAGCAGCAGAAATAATCAGGACAGGCGGCCTTGTAATTTTTCCTGCAAAATGTATGTATGGTATTGGAACAGACGCATTAAACAGTGAGGCTGTTCATAAAATATTTAAACTGAAACACAGACCGGAAAACAAGCCCATTCTCGTGCTGGCAGATTATCCATTGAAAATTATCAAAAAGGATTCAGCGTTAAAGTCAATTAAAAATTCCATAAGAAGTCATACTGACAAGCCCACAGATAATCACGCAGACTTACAGCCGGTCGAGAGCCCAACGGGCAGCAGAAACAGTATTGGCTATCTTGTAAAAAATATTCCTTTAAAGGCAGAGTTTTTAATGGAAAAATTCTGGCCCGGGAATCTTACCATTGTGTTTGAAGCCATGGAACACCTGCCTGATGTCCTTACCTCAAAAACAGGAAAAATAGGAATCAGAATGCCATGGCACCCCGTTGCAAATGCTTTAATCATGGAAACAGGCCTGCCTGTTACAGGGACAAGTGCCAATATCTCAGGGATGCAGGGGTGCAGCAGTATATGTGATATGAACCCGGAACTTTTTCAGGGTGCGGATATGATTCTTGATGCAGGCCGGCTTAAAGGCGGAAAAGGCTCAACCGTGGTTGATGTCACTGTTGAACCATTAAAAATATTAAGAAAAGGAGAATTGTCAGAGGATGATATATTCTCCTGTATTAAACAATTTCATTGACAAACAGAGACTTATTTCATAAAAGAACACATAAAAAATATTTTGCCGGAGTGGTGGAATTGGTAGACGCAGAGGACTCAAAATCCTCCGGGCTTTATGCCCTTGAGAGTTCAAGTCTCTCCTCCGGCACCATCTGTATCAAAAGATACTGATTATTTCTTATAACTGCCATGAGGCAGAACTGAACTGCGTTACACTGCCTCTCAACGAAAATAGAAAAAGTATTTGTTACGCTGCCAAAATAGCACTCTTTCTTATAAACTTTGCAAAACCTTTTTTCACCTTTGTAACGGTGCTGAAAAAACTGCGGAAAAACAAAACGCCCCCAACCAGAATCCGGTTGGGAGCGTTAGCAAAATATTACACTCACAGATTTTTTTCTCTCATCTTTCTAATGAATAATAGTTCCACCATTATTCACACAAGCGTCATGCACCATCTGCTCAACAGTAGGAGCACCCGGAATACCGCTCGTCATATTAGAAAGCGCTACTATTCCGGCATCATAGTAATAATAATCGTAGGTATAACCATTTTCGGGCGGCATGGAACATGCTCCTAAATAATTATCAGGACATGATCCATTCGGATCCCACACCCCGCCAAATTGCGCACATGCGGCCTCAGCTGCGCCGGCATCAGCATTATGGTAAACAATGCAGCCACCCATTTTCGTTAATGCTGCAGTAAGAGCAGACACGTCGCAACTTCCCGTTGACTGCCCGGTATTATTAGGAATACCAATAGTTGATGGACCAATGGAGGTTACACCAAAATGATTGTCTGACGGATTAAACGTCAGTGTTGCTGCATATGCATCAGAGCCAACAGAGACATAAGGTATCTCCAATGCCGATGTGCCAATATCAAATGTCTGATCGGTGTCTTCAACTGCTTGAGTAAATGAGTCAGAAATTGTATCCATTACAAAAGAATTCCCCCTCAGAACCAAATGCACATTATAACATGTATTACCAATTTGACCGTTTTGTTTTACGTGCACGCACGGCAATGTCAAGGAGCCGTCACCTGCATTAAAAATTGCCGGCTGGGAAAAGGCAGCAACTGACCATGAGAACATCATAACGATAGACAACAAAAATAATTTTTTCATAAATAACTTTCCTTAAATATTATATTAAAATAAGAGCCTAATCTAACAAATGCTGTAGGCTATGTCAATAATAAGTTATTGTTTAAAAAGAGCTGCAATCATTACCAATATTGGCACCTCCTGATTGTAAAACGATCAGGTTCGTACTCTTTAATATTCAAAGCAACGGACAATACTGAAACCTGCACAACCCGTTGACAATCCGCATATTTATCATAACATACGTCCCGGGTTTAGTGCCTACTCCTCAATTCCCTCTCAAATCCCTCTCAAAAAAAATAAAAAATTGAAAAAAGGGCTAATAAACTGTAGGCATCGTTATTATATCCCGGTAAAAAAACTTACTTTTTAAGCTGCCGCAATGCGTTTTTGACTGCCTTATCCAATCCAGCCTCACTTCTTGCTTTCAATATACGTCCATTGAGAAAAAGAGTTGGGGTGCCGCGGACATTGTTGCGGTAGGCTTCCTGCATATCGCGATTTATCAGCCGGCGAATTGCAGGATCCTTCATGTCCTTTTCAAAACGGTCCATGTTCAGACCAACCTGTTTGGCTATTTCCACGAGTTTCTGATCAGAAAGTTTGTCATAGTTCTTAAACACCTCGTCATGGTACTCCCAGAATTTACCCTGTTTCCCGGCGGCAAGGGAGGCGATGGCAGAATTCATGGCAAATTTATGAATGAAGATCAAAGGCATGAATTTAAAAACGATCTTGACATCCTTGGGATATTTCCTGGCGACCTGCTCAACCACAGGCCCGAGGTGACTGCAATAGGGACATTGAAAATCACTGAATTCGGTTATAACAACAGGGGCGTTAACAGGTCCCATAAAAGGCGAACCACTAATATCAAGATGAACAATATATGTCAGTTTTATAATGTCAACAGAAGCGTTATCTTTACGGGTAAGGTACAATATGTTACCGTTCGGTGAAGCCACAAGAGACGAATATTCCTTACCCAGCGCAACCGTGTCCTCAATAAGGCCGGAACCATCATAGACTGATAATTTTCCCCCTCTGGAAAGAACGAAAAAGCGCCTGCCATTCGAGGACAGTGCTGTATCAATGACAGAATTCTCAAAACTGAGTTGGTTTTGTACTTCAACTTTAATGCCGGCAAAGGCGTTACATGTCCAGCATATAAAAACAGTCAGGGTTACTAAAACAGAAACAACAGCTGTGGAACGCATATAATTTACCTCCATTGGTTAAACTGCCATGATGCGGCAGCTCTATAATCTCTCAGATGGTTCACCATTTCCTGCCAAAACAGTCGGTTTAATCCCCGGACGAAGAAGCGATAACAGCTTCTCTTCTGACAAATTTATATATATGTGATAATGACTTGCTTTTTGTCAAGCAGAATATGAAAAAAATTTCAAAAGCCGAAAAATATAACCACCGGCCTTTACTTAAACATCAGAAATGTTGAAATTAAAGGTGTGGGAAATTGTTCTGCTAAATCAAAAAAGCCCTGACCGGAAGTTATCCAGTCAGGGCTTTTGCAGGGCTTTTCAGCCCCTATATAAAATAATCCGGCAATGTCCTACTCTCCCACACAGCTGCCCGTGCAGTACCATCGGCGCAAGAGAGCTTAACTTCCGTGTTCGG
>WGCX01000275.1 GCA_015493575.1 Desulfobacteraceae bacterium
ACCCAATGCCGGAACTTACTCCCATGCTCAAACAACTCAGACTCTCAGGATTTATGGACTCCCTGGAGGTCAGAAACAAGCAGGCCATTGAAGATTCTTTATCTTATACGGAGTTCCTGGCCCTGCTCCTTCAGGATGAAACTGCCAGGCGTTCATCCAGAAAACTTGATCTACGCTTGCGCCGGGCCGGGTTCCGGCAGGGAAAGACTCTGGAGGCCTTTGACTTTACATTCAACCCGTTCATTGACAAAAAAAAAGGTCATGGATCTGGCCACCTGCCAGTTCATGAAAGAAAAAGTCTCTCTGCTCATTGCCGGTCCCTGTGGAACCGGCAAGAGCCATCTGGCCCAGGCGATCGGCCACTGCGCCGTTCGTCTGGACCAAGATGTACTTTTTACCACCCAGACTAAAATGCTGGGACAACTTCATGCCGCCAAAGCCACCAACACGTATGATCGAAAACTCAAGGCATTGATGAAAGTCGACCTGCTTATCATCGATGACTTCGGCCTAAAGCCTCTGCAGTCTCCACAGGATGAAGATCTGCATGCTGTCATTGCGGAACGTTATGAAGAACGTTCCACCATTGTGACCAGTAACCTTGATTTTGACGAATGGGGTGAAGCCTTCCCCAACAAAATCATTGGCGCCGCCACCCTTGATCGACTCAGGCACGGTGCCTACAGACTTGTTCTTGACGGTAAAAGTTACCGCACTCCAAAACCACTTTCAAAAAGGCAAAAACAGTCATTGAATACAAGGCCAAAAAACGGTAAAAAATAACCCTCTTCGAAACTCTGATTTAACCACTTTTTAGTGGCTCCATTAGCCCGGTCATGGGTGGCTCTTTTAAGGCGGTCAGTGACACTTACAGGGTCCTGGAAACCAATACCTGCGATTTTCAAATTACCTTTAGTAAGGCGACATCTTTTTTGCAGTCTCTAGGCTTAATTTTACTTAGAACTCGGCCCTCGACTTCAGGAGTCCAATATATTTTTAGCTTTTCTTTTGCGCGTGTTATCGCTGTGTAAAATATGTTGTGAGTAATAAGCTCATCGATTTCATCTGTAATCACAATTTTTACCGAGTTGTATTCCAACCCCTGAGCCTTATGAATTGAAACGGCATAGGCCACTTGAAATGGAACAACAACAGAAGATGTAGCATCATCGTCGTCATCAACACTTTTGTATTTATCAGTGAAAAATCGAATTACTGAATTTCCATTCGCAGAGTCCTCAAGAAGTTCCAGGTCATTATAAAAGTCTACATCCATGCCGTTTATAACTTTATCTAGTTCAATATCAAACTGGATCTGGTGCTCGAAAACTTCTATACCAACTATTTTTCCTTTCATGTTGTTATAAATCAGCGGTTGAAATCGCTCAGATTCATTAAATAAAACAGGGTCGTTTTCCTTATAAAGCTGAAGTCCCCAAGGTATCGCTTTACATGGATTACTTTCCTGCAAAAACCTGTTTATATTGTTAATCCCATACAAACCATCATAGTTTAAACAGAGGATAATTTCGTCGGCCTTTGCAGGTTCAAAAATTGAGGAGTCCAGAGTAGTCGAGTAGCCTTGCTTTGCTAACAGCTCAAGAATCGTGTCATCCATATTTCGAACGCGTTTCCACAATGTAAGTAAACTTTCATTGCTAGTTCTGTATGGCTTTGTTAACTCTACAACTGAGGTCGCGGGTATAAAACTCCTGGTAGCACTGAACCAATTTCCAAACTGAATGGATTCGATCTGAAAGACATCTCCAACCAATATCAAAAGCTTGAATGTTGCTTTTTTGAGAACCTCTTTCATGTTTCTGTTGCTGACAGTACTACATTCATCAATTATTAAAATATCGTAGTCAGTCTCCACATATCTATTCTTTGTAAACTTTGCGACGGTGTAAAAATCACAGTTAGACGCAGTGACTCTTCTTTTTAAATTATCGACAGCAGGATTAGTGTTTGCCAAATACAATTTATTTCTGTCTGAGAAAAAATGTGAAATATGATTTATTATGGTTGATTTACCAGTACCTGCGGAACCATAAATCATTGATACTTTTGAACACTCAAACATCCGGGCAAGCGCTTTCTTTTTTTCATTGCAATCGACAATGTGAACAGTCGATTGTAGCCAAGCCTTAACCGAATTTGCGTAGTTGGATACACCACTTTTTGCCAGTTCGTTTAACTCACCAACAATGAATTGTGTATCATCCTTGTACTGCTGTATATAGACATGGCTCTTTTCTAGCTTTAATTCACGGCTCTTGTGTTTGTAATACAGCCTCCTGTTATATTCCGTTATGAGTGTTTCGATATTATCGAAACCAGTTATATCTTTAACAGCAGTGAAAAGCTGTCCTTTATTTTCAGTATTGTTCCGAACCAATCTTGCAAAGATCTCATGTTTTCTGCCTGTGTGATTGATGCAATCGAACAAATCTCCCAATTTAGGATTATGCCCAATTAAAGATGAGTTAAAGGGCATATCGTCAAACGGAATGCAGCCATAATTTAGATTAAGACTAGAAAGTCGATCATTGCTATTATCGCGTTGACATTTTATTACACTGTTGTTCATGTGATAGAGTAGATATGTTAAAATATTGCTGCCAGCTTTATCGCCTTTTATAACTTCACGGCAATTCTCAAGTACGTCAAAAAAATGGGCAGAGCTTGCACTTGGGACAATGCTCAATTTGATGCGATGGAATCGTTTGTCCGAGAATTCTACGATGTCAACTAGGTTATATCCCGTTTTGGATAAATACCGCATAAGGTTGCGATATTCTGCATTACTTCTCTTAATATCCAGGCTAAAGCCAAGCAGGCTTGAAAAGTTATTTATCTCGCAAGGGCGAATCCATGTTTCCCAGCCAATAATGATAAATACAGGCATGGTTTTACCGAGTATTTCAATACAATCATCAACCGTGAATAGCCTTACGGCATAATAACGGGAGATATCAAGAGCGGTAAAAGCGATAACCCTGTCAAACTTACTCGCTTTTTCGTTGACGGGTATAAAGGTAACTTCGTAATAGATTTTCTGGCCTACAAAAAACGGTTTGATCTTTTGAATATAGTAAGTGTCGGATCTTGCATGTTTTGGTTTGGCCCCTTGGTGTTGATCTACTTTGTGAGCAATTTTCTCGTAATATTTTTTAAGGGTTGAGTCAGTGTTTAACGGGAACTTATCTAGGTTTTCGAGGACATTGAGCGAATATTCAGACCTCAAGAAACTTTTAGCCCTAAGAAGATACTCATAATATTTGAGCAATAGACGCTCTGATCCTTCTTCTTCAAGCGTGTAGTGAGATGCTGAAATCTGAAGAAATCTATGAAACTGTCGCAAGAATTTCAAATTCCCCTTACTTTTTACAAACTCAACGGCTTTGCATATATTATCCCATTGGTCACTGGTATTTTGCCCCTTCAGTTCCTCAACGGCAGATAAAGCAACATTTTTTCTGTAATTTAAGAAATCCTTTCGTTGTTAATATGTTGTCATAGCCATCCGGGTCAGTCGAGATCAAGGCCAAGCCGCTTCGCGGTGCTTCGCAGCCTTGACACGACTTCCCAGGATGGCTGAACCTGCAAGT
>WGCX01000276.1 GCA_015493575.1 Desulfobacteraceae bacterium
CTTTTATCTATTGTATAGAGTCAAAATCAGATCAATACTGCATTGTCGAAGTTCTTTTTACAAAAAAAGTGTAAACTACTTTTGAATCATTATGAAGGATGCCAAAAATTTCCTCATGAATATTCATATAACGGCCATGAGGCCGAGCTGGAGACTATTAAACGGCCTCTCAACAAATATAGAAACTCTGATTCTTAAAGGAACTTTGATGGAGTTTCATATAACTGCCATGATGCGCTGCATCACAACAAAAATTGAAAGTTAAATTTTAAAAGACAGAATGGTTCTACCATTCTGTAACTTATTGAAATAATGAAATTTAAAATTTCTTTCATATAAAAATTCAACATAAAAGAGCAGGCTTTTGTTTTACAAAAAAAATTATATGTGTACCCGAACAATTTAAAAATTTAATTTTCGAGCTTCAATCTGATGTATTATACCATTTCAAATATTGCTGCAGCACCCATTCCGCCGCCGATGCACATGGAAACAATACCGTATTTTCCCTTAACTTCCTTAAGATTGGCAAGGCATGTTGCAGTAAGTTTTGCACCTGTACACCCCAGAGGATGTCCAAGGGCGATGGCACCGCCATGGATATTTATCCTTGAATCTATGTATTTCTCTATTCCTATTTTCCTGGCGCAGTAGATGGTCTGGGAAGCAAAGGCCTCGTTAATTTCATAGATATCAATATCATCAATGGTCATGCCTGCCTGTTTTAAGACCTTTGGAATGGCAAGACTTGGTCCCACTCCCATTTCGTCGGGATTACATCCGATGGTTGTATATGAAACAAGCTTTGCAATGGGCTTTAATCCCAGTTCATCACATTTCTCTTTTGATACAATAATTGATGCTGCAGCACCATCTGTAGTCTGGGAGGAGTTACCTGCAGTCACGCTTCCGTTGGCAGCAAAAACAGGCCTCAGTCTGCCAAGAATTTCCACAGTTGATTCCCTGATTCCGTCATCGGCATCGACAATGAAAGTTTCTTTTTTAAATGTACCGTTTTCCTGCTTGACATATTTGTAAGCAGGAGTTGGCACAAGTTCTGTAAATAATCCGTTATCCCTTGCCCTTGCAGCTTTTGCCTGTGATTTTACAGCAAAGATGTCCTGATCTTCTCTTGAAACATTGTACCTGTTTGCCACATTCTCGGCGGTAATGCCCATGGATGCATACATTCCGGGATATTCTCTTGAAAAATCAGGATGGGGCCTTGGTACATTTCCTCCCATTGGCACAAAAGTCATGGATTCTACACCTGCTCCTATTACCACATCGGACCATCCCATTTTTACCCTTGCAGTTGCAAGGGCAATGGCTTCTAAGCCTGAAGAGCAGAATCTGTTAACAGTTGCCCCTGAAACTTTTTCAGGAAAGCCTGCCATAATCGGTGCGATCCTTCCGATGTTAAGCCCCTGTTCAGCCTCGGGAAACGCACATCCGCACATCACATCATCAAAATCCTTAAAATCAAGTCCTTCGGTTTTTTCCACAACGGTTTTTAAAATAAATGAAAGCAATTCTTCAGGTCTTGTTTCTTTAAAATGTCCTTTTCTCTGCTTGCAACCCGGTGTCCTCAGAGACTGTACTATATATGCTTCTCTCATAATGGATTTTCTCCTCATTTCTTTATGTGACTCTTTTGCAGTATAAAATGCAAATTATTTACTTTGATACAGGCAAATCCAACATAACTGGATCTGCCTATGACAGTTAATTTCTCAGTGGTTTACCTGTTTTGAGAATATGCTCAATCCTTGCAATGGTTTTTTCCTGTTTTGCAAAATCGATAAAAGCTTCCCTTTCAAGTTTCAGGATAACGTCCTCATCAACGTAAGCGTTGTTGTTAACCTCACCGCCTGTCATTACAAATGCAATGCGTTTGGCAAGAAAGGCATCATACTCACTTATGAATTTCCCATTGAGCATATTGTTAATTTCCGTGTTGACCATGCCCTGTCCTGCTTTACCCATGACTTTTAAAGGTCTTTTTGCCGGGGGAGTATAGGCGTCATCAACCATTTTTAAAACTTCTTTTTTAGCCTCTCCAATGAGATTATCTCTGTTAAAAACTATTCTATCATTTAATCCAAGATGTCCGTTTGCCATTGCATCTGCAGCAGATGAGGATACTTTTGCCATTGCAATATTCATGAAAGCCGGGATAAAAAGTTTTGCAAGATCCATATCTTTTTCAACACGTCCCGGAAGGGAAGTGATGAATTTTTTCCAGAGATTCATTGTTCCGCCGCCTGCAGGAAGAAGGCCTACTCCAACTTCGACAAGTCCCATGTAAAGTTCTGCATGGGCAACTATTCTGTCAGCACCAAGACAGGTTTCACATCCGCCGCCAAGGGTCATTCCATATGGAGCTGCAACAACGGGAAATGGACAGTATTTAGTTTTTTGAATGCCGTCCTGGGCTTTTTTGAGAAATGCATCAATTTCGTCATATTTTTCCGCTTTAATGAGTTTCAGCATAAAGGCAAGATCTGCTCCTGCAGAAAATGCTCCGGGCATTCCTCCTGCCTGGTTTCCTATGACCATGCCTGCACCGTTGGCATCAACGTAATCTATGGATTCGGCAATAAAATCGATTATTTCACCGTTAAGAGCGTTCATCTTAGTATGAAATTCAACACAGAACACCCCGTCATCTATATCGATGAGACTTACAGAACTGTTTTCCTTTACAACTTTGTTGTTTCCACGTGCTGCTGCAAGTGATACCATGGTTTTGCTTACCGGAATTTTTTTGTATGATGATGATGCAAAATCATAAAAATATTGCACACCGTTTTCCATTTTATAAAAACTTGTATTACCGGCTGCAAGCATGGCTTTAACATTGGCAGGAACAGCAAGATTTTCTTTTTCCATTCTTTCCACAGCTTCTGTAACTCCCACTGCATCCCAGGTCTCAAATGGACCCATCTGGAAATTGTATCCCCATTTCATTGCATTGTCGATTTCAATAATTGTATCTGCAATTTCAGGAATCCTGTTGGCAGCGTACTGAAAGCTGTTTGCAAGTATTTTCCAGGCAAATTTCGCACCTTTATCATCACCATTTACAACGCAGCGAATTTTATCTTTAAGCCCTGACTGTTTTTTTGCTTCATCAAGGCATGGAAAGCTCGGTCTTGTAAGATCTTCATATTCAAGGGTGTCAGGGTTAATGACCTTTCTGATTTTTTTCCATTCCGGAGTGAGGTCGGTTTTGTAGAAACCGGCTTTAGTTTTATTGCCAAGAAGTTTCTTTTCAACCATTTTTTTAACAAAATCCGGGATAAGATGAACATCCCTGTCTTCATCATCGGGGCAGAGATCATAGGAGTTCTGGCACACATGGGCCATTGTATCGAGTCCCACAAGATCGGTTGTTTTAAAAATAGCTGTTTTGGGCCGGCCAAGGGCAGTACCGAAAAGAGCATCAACTTCGGGAATGGTTAATCCTTCTTCCACCATTGCCTGCATCACTTTTCCAATTCCCTGTACCCCTATCCTGTTTCCTACGAAATTCGGGGTGTCTTTTGCCCAGACAATCCCTTTTCCAAGATATTTTTCACCGAACATGGCAATAAATTCAAGAATTTCAGGAAGTGTGTTTTCTCCGGGAATCAGTTCAAGCAGATGCATGTATCTTACAGGGTTAAAAAAGTGGGTACCCATGAAATGCTCTTTGAAACTGTCGCTGAAACCTTTTGAAATATCTTTAAGGGGAATACCGGAGGTGTTTGAACTGATAATGGAATCAGGTTTTCTTACGGTTTCGATCCTTTTAAAAAGCTCGCGTTTGATATCAAGGCGTTCAACTACAACCTCGATAATCCAGTCACAGGTGCCAAGCTTGTCAAAATCATCTTCAAGGTTACCGGTTTCAATCAGTGCCGCATCTTTTTTTGTCATAAAAAGAGAAGGTCTTGAAGCAAGTGCGGCATCAAGCCCTGCTTTTACAATTCTGTTTTTTGCAGCAGGATTATTTTTTTCTTCCTCTTTTAAATCAAACGGCACAATGTCGAGAAGCAGTACTTTAACCCCGGCACCGGCAAGCAGCGCAGCTATTCCGCCACCCATGATTCCTGATCCTATTACTGCCGCTTTTCTAATTTTTTTTGTCATAACTTTCCTCCTGTATTAAATATAGTGCAAATAACAACTATGAATGAGCATTCATTATTGATTAACAGAATTTTACAGGTCATGTC
>WGCX01000277.1 GCA_015493575.1 Desulfobacteraceae bacterium
CTCATCGGAACTGCAGGCTGCTTCGGATGCCAGGTGCACTGCAGGGGAAAATATATCATAAAAGAAGGTGATTACAAGGGTACCTACGACGAAGGGCCTGAATATACTTCCCTTGGAGCGTTTGGAGCAGAGGTCGGCTGCCGCAGCAAAACAACGGTTTTAACGGGAAATCATCTTGTTGATTACTACGGGATTGACAACCTTGAGGCTGGCAGCATGATCGCCTGGGCCATGGAATTGTACGAAAAGGGCATTATAACAAAAGAGGATACAGGCGGCCTGGATCTCACCTGGGGCAATGATGAAGCAGTGATTAAACTGATCCATATGATAGCAAACCGAGAGGGAATCGGAGATATTCTTGCCGAGGGCCCCATCCGTGCTGCAAAAATCATCGGAAAAGATTCAATTAAATACCAGGTGCATGTCAAAGGGATGAGCAACCTTCACTCAGATGAACGGCCCACCCCGGCCCTTGCATTGAATATTGCTGTTTCTTCAAGGGGATCTGATCATTTAAGGGGACGTCCTGCCATAGACCTTTACCACCTGCCGGAAAAATTTCTGCGTAAAAGATACGGGAGTCCTGTTCCCTATGACGGGCCCCTTACATCGGATTACAGGGATTATGAAGGCAAGCCCTGGGAAGTGCTGTGGCAGGAAATCTGCTATGAGGCCGTTGACTGCCTTGGTATCTGCAAATACCACACTGTTTTCCTAGGTCCCAACATGCCGGCCTTTGATGAATGGGCAAAACTGATCTATCTTAATACCGGTATGGAGTTTACCCCGCGGGAGATATGGGATGTTGCAGACCGGGCCTATACCATGGAGAGACTTTTCAATATCAGGGAGGGACTCGACAGATCCCAGGACAACCTTGTTGACCGTTATTTTGATGCACCGGTTCCCTTAGGCCTTCCCGTTGTCAGGGGAAGATGCATCGACAGGGATAAATTTACATTGATGCTTGATGAATACTATCAGCTGCACGGCTGGGATAAAGACGGTGTTCCCATGGAAGAAACCCTGGCAAAACTCGGTCTTGATAATGAACCTTCAAATTTGCTTTAAAGGTAAAATTTTTGATAAAAGTTTTAGGAGAAACTGCAATGGAAAAAGTGCTGGTTGTAGATCCGGAAAAATGCACCGGGTGCAGACTGTGTGAACAGGTCTGCTCCGTTTGGCATGAAAAAACAGTCAATCCCTACAGGGCAAGAATAAAGATTGTGAAATGGGAAATGCAGGGAAAGGTCATGCCCATGGTGTGCAGGCAGTGTGATGATGCCCCCTGCCTTGAGGTGTGTCCCATGGGAGCAATTTCAAAGGACAGTGACACGGGTGTGGTAAGTGTTGATTACGACAGGTGCATAGGCTGCCGCATGTGTGTTTCAATCTGTCCCTTTGGAGCGATGACCTATGATTTTGTGGATAAAAAAGTGATGAAATGCGATCTCTGCGATGGAGATCCGCAGTGCGTAAGGTTCTGTGATGCAGGTGCCATAAAATTTGTGCCAAAGGTAAACACAAGTCAGGATACAAGAAGGCTTGCCGCAGAGCAGGCAATGGCAGCCATTGGTCAGGGTTAACCCGGGGGATATAAATTAGAGTGGAACAGGAAACAAAAGAGTGTGCAGTACACAATGCCCGGGAACAAATAATCGATCTGTGGTACAGGGCTGAATCAGGAGGAGTTGATAAAAACATTCTTGCAAGGTGTGCAGGAATTCTAACCCGTATCTGTTATGGTTTTGATATGCATAATGCTGCCCCTTGTGCTTTTAACCAGACTCTCTCTTTGAATCGGATTCCTGCTTTGGGTCAGACACCCGCTTTGCACGATATCCCAGGCCCTGAGGACATTCCCGTTAACAATTTACCGGAAAAAACAGAAAATTTTTCCGGAAAAGCTGAAAACAACGCTGCAGAAACTTTTGTAAGAGAATTGACGCTTATTGCAGATATTTTTGAAAAAAAAGGTTCTGATCTAAGCAGAACGGCTTTGTCATTTATACAACCCCTTTTGTCAGATCACATAGAGCTTGTAAAGCTACATGTAACTGACAAACAATGTCCGGCCGGGACATGCTTTAGAAAATCGTCGCCTCCCTGCCAAAAAGCATGTCCCGCCGGCATTGACATCCCGGGATTTATGGCTGAAACCGGAAAGAAGAATTACGGAAAAGCCGTGGAAATTATCACGGAAACCAATCCTTTTCCCTATGTATGCGGCATGATTTGTCCTGCTCCGTGTGAGAATGTCTGTTTGAGACAGTATTTTGATGAACCTGTATTTATCCGTACAATGAAGGCAGTTGCTGCAAAACAGACACTTAAAAATCAGGGAGGATATCCAAAGCCTGTTAAAAAGAAAAGCACCGGAAAACGTGTTGCCATTGCAGGCTCCGGACCTGCAGGGCTTTCAGCTGCATTTTTTCTTGCAAAGGCCGGCCATTTTCCCGTTGTGTTTGAACAGGAAGAAAACCCTGGCGGTATGTTAAGATATGGCATCCCCGATTTCCGCCTGCCCGTTGATATATTGGACAAAGATATTTCATGGATAAAATCCAACGGGGTTGAAATTAAAACAGGTTATAAAACAAAGGGAATATCAGATTTTTTTAAAAAAGGTTTTCATGCTGTTTTTATTTCCACAGGTATATCTGTTTCAAGGAAAATTCCATTTAAGGGTAATGATTTACCCCATGTTATTTCAGGGGTGGATTTCCTAAAAAGGGTAAATAAACATGAAAATCCTTCAATCGGATCTGAAGTGGTGGTCATAGGCGGGGGTAACGTTGCAGTGGATGTGGCAATGGCAGCCCTTAGGCAGGGGGCCGGCAAAGTTCACATGGTGTGCCTTGAAAATGCCGATGAAATGCCCGCATCCCGCCATGAGTTAAAAACTGCAACTGATGAAGGAATTATTGTGCATAATTCATGGGGACCCTTTAAGGCAACAGCTGATAAAACATTTGAAGCTGTTTTCTGCAAAAGGGTTTTTGATGAGACGGGACGTTTTTCCCCGGAATTTGACAATGAAAAAAAACTGAATCTGCAAAGTGATAATATTTTGATTGCAGCAGGCCAGACTTCAGATCTTTCCTTTCTTGAGGAAAACAGCAAAGTTAAAACAAAAAGAGGTCTTATATCTGTAAATAAAAATTCTTATGAGACCGCAATGGAGGGTGTTTTTGCAGGCGGTGATGTTGTTTCAGGGCCCGGCATTGCCGTTGAAGCAATAAAATCAGGCAAACAGGCTGCAAAGGCCATTGATGCATGGCTTATAGGAAAAAAATCCAAAGAAACCGATAACAATAATGATCCGGATATTTTTTCCCATATGCCGCCGCCTCTAAAGGTGAATGCCCTTGACCGCCAGGGGATGAAAAGGGCAATACTTGAAGAGGAAAGACCTGAAAAAAGAAAAAACAGCTATATTCCAATTGAGTTTGAGCTTGATCCTGAAACTGCTGTAATGGAGGCCGGGCGGTGCTTAAGGTGCGATATCTGCATTGGCTGCGGCCTGTGCCAGTTTATCTGTAGTGAAATGGGAGTTGATGCAATAAGACTTGCAAAAACAGATGATCACCGTTTTGCCTATGTTGATTTTACAACCATGGCTGACAAATGCATCTCCTGCGGAGCCTGTGGTGAGGTTTGTCCCACGGGAGCAATTGAAATTGTGCAGCATGATTTGCAGAGAAACACGGAATTTACCGGAACCGGCATGTGTGAACACCGTGTCATTCAATGTGCAGAATGCAAAAAGCCCGTGATGCCGGAAAGGTATTACGGTTTCCTTGAAAAAAGAATTTTAAAACACCAGATCCGGGACAAAGACAGCCTGAGACTGTGTCAGGCATGCACCATGTCTGCAATGGCGGCAAAAGCTATAAAATTTTCATCAAAGAATTAAAGAATCAAATATTATGACAAAACATGAGCCTTAAGAGCAAACCCAGTCCTTATAATTACAGGGTGGTTTGCGAGAGTTTTATATTAATCAGACAGGAGAGAACTTATGGGAAAAGTAGGAATAATCGGAGTGGGGCAGTCTGCCTTTGTGCGCACCTATCCCGGCTCTTTAAAGGAACTTGCCTTTGAAGGATTCAAAGAGGCGGTACAGGATGCAGGAATCACCTCACAGGAAATTGATGCATCGGTTGTCTGCTCGGCACCTGAATATGACAAGCAGAGATCTCCTGCGGGAATAGTTGCAGAGTATCTCGGCCTTAACCCCCAGCCCACTTTTTACGTGGAGACATTGTGCTCATCTTCCAGCACAGGGTTGAAGCTTGCATATTCCCTTGTTAAATCAGGGCTTCACGATTGTGTTGCAGTGGTTGGTGTCCAGAAAATGAGCGAAATTACATCGGCGGAATCCCAGGAGAGAATGGGAAGGGGAACCGACATCCAGTGGGAAAGCCCCTTTGGAACCATGATGCCGGCATATTATGCCCTTTTTGCCCAGGCGCATATGAATAAGTACGGAACAAAACCCGAGGATCTTTCACTTATAAGGCTGAAATCATCATTTTACGGCCGTTTAAATGAAAAGGCAGTTTTCAGAAAATCCCTTGACATGGATCAGTTGACAAGTCCTGACAGCCGCCTTACCGATCCTGTGGCAAGCCCGCTGCGGGTAGGGGACTGCTGCGCAAATGCAGACGGAAGTTCCTGTGTTATTGTGGTCAGTGAAGAAAAGGCAAAATCACTTTCAAGGGAGCCTGTGTGGATTCTTGGAGTCGGAGCTGCCTCCAACAGCGTGAATCTTACCGGAAGGGAGCTTTTTTCAGGACTGCCCGCAGCAGCGGAAGCTGCACGCCAGGCGTATGAAATGGCAGGAATCACAGCAAAGGATGTTGATATTGCAGAGGTTCATGACTGTTTTACAATTGCTGAAATGATGGCCTATGAAAACCTTGGGTTTGCAGAACCCGGCGGTGGAAAAGAGCTTATCCAGGGCAAGGAAACCTATATGGATGGAAGTATTCCCGTAAATATTGACGGAGGACTGCTTTCCAAGGGTCATCCCATCGGGGCAACCGGCGGATCCCAGATCAGGACAATTGTCAACCAGTTAAGGGGTGAGGCAGGTGATATTCAGGTTAAAGATCCTGAAATCGGCCTTGTGCACAATATCGGCGGAGTCGGCCTGTACGGGAATGTAACGATCTTGGGGAGGTAAAAAATGGCAAAAAAAGAGATTGATGTTCGATTTAAAAAATTTGGCACGGTGAGCTTTACCTCCACATCAAAGGTAAACGATTTTATTGATTACCTTGATCAGGGTAAAGTTGTGGGAACAAGATGCAGCAAATGCGGCCTTGATTTTTTCCCGCCAAGGGCAGACTGCTTTAACTGCCTTGGAAGCGATCTTGAGTGGTTTGATGCAGCAGCGGATACAGGGGAACTGGTGACTTTTTCTAAAATGAAATACGGACCGGTTGGATTTGAAAATGATCTGCCCTACACCATCGCCGTTGCTGATTTCGGAAAATATAAGATATTTGGCAGGATGGATAATGATCTGGCAGATGAGGCAATCAAAATAGGAATGAAAGTAAAGGTTTCTGCAAACAGTCTTGATAATGGTAACATGAATTATGTGTTTAAGGCTGCCTGATAATATAAAAATGATACAATCAATTGCTTTTCGGATGTGTTATGACAGGAGAAAGTGATATTGAAAAACTGCTGAAATACATGTCCCCAAAGTTATGTTCTGAAGAGTATGTATTCTGCACTGTTAAAAATGCGTGTTACGGTGATCATGCAGACGCAAGGCCTCTGGCATCTTTTTTAGAAAAAGAGGGGCTTAGCCTTGTGCTTGCAAGAAAATCCGCTGACAGATACGATATGTCCTATGAGGGGATTTTTAAGTGCATAACCCTGGAAGTACATTCGGATCTACAGGCAGTCGGGCTGACCGCAGCAGTATCGGGCAGGCTTTGTGAAAATAAGATAAGTGCAAATGTGATAGCGGGATTTTTTCATGATCATATCTTTGTGCCTGCAGAATCAGCTGAAAAGGCACTGAGTGTATTATCTGAGTTCAGCGTATAATCATAACTTTTGTGCAGACAGTTTTATATGAAACTCCTGCTAAGTTCCTTTAAGAATAAGAGTTTCCATATTTGTGTGAGGCTGTCTGAGAGTCACCAGATCCACCTCATGGCGGTTATAACGCTTTTATGAATTGCAGAATAACTTATAGTCAGTTTTGCCTGATTTTATAGTATATTTTGAGATTAAGTCTGTTTAAAATAGAGTATTTACTTTAAAAATCAATACGAGGCCATTTGAGATGATCTATAGTGCTATTCATTTGGCTGTTTTGGAAACCGTCTGCATGCATGAGTAAATGTATAGGGTTAGTGGAGGGTATAAATTATGGGAATCGATCCGGATTTTGCTTCACCTAGCGGCCTTTACTGCGGAGTCTGTGCTATTTACATTGCCCATCGCGACAAAAATGAAAAATTTAAGCAGGGTCTTGTAAATCTTTACAAGGGAAACGTTTCAGGCAAGGGGACTCTTCCCGGCAGCGAAAACCTTTCAACGGAAAATATCCATTGTATGGGATGTTTATCCGATGATATTTTCATGCATTGCAGCCAGTGTGCAATCAGGGAATGCAATGCTGAAAAAGGATATTCAGGATGTCACCAATGCGATGAATTCCCCTGTGGGCATATTGATAATTTTCCCATGGCTGTGGGAAAGAAAGTGATCCTGCGGTCTGTTCCTTACAGGCGTAAATTTGGTACTGAAAAATGGATCAAAGATGAAGAGGCACGCTATTATTGTCCTGAATGCGGCAACAAAGTTTTCAGGGGTGCTGAAAAATGCAACAAATGTAAAACCGGATTGGATCTGGATTAATCCGGATAAGGATTCACTTTCAGGATTTGAATCAATGGGATGTGCCGGTCATGGCGGTTATTTAATTTATTGAACACCCTGACTGAAATATCAGGTTCTAAAGTTAACAACGATGGAGTCTATGCAAATAAGAGAGGCTGAAAATAAAGATTTTAATCAAATCTGGCCGATATTTCATGAAATTGTTTCAGCTGGAGAAACGTATGCATATCCTTTGGATACAAATGCTAAAGAAGCTGAAAGGCTCTGGATGCATATACCTGAAAAAACCTTTGTTCTTGAATATGACGGCAGAATATCAGGAACATACTATATAAAAACAAATCATTCCGGTCCGGGCAGTCACGTGTGCAATTGCGGGTATATGGTCGCATCTGAATGCAGGGGAAAGGGCTTTGCAACCCTGATGTGTGAACATTCACAGAAAATTGCCGTAAAGCTTGGCTATAAAGCAATGCAGTTTAATTTTGTTGCTTCAAGTAATAAAGGTGCAATCCGGCTGTGGCATAAACTGGGTTTTAAAACAGTCGGATGCCTGCCAAAAGCGTTTAATCACCCTGAAAAGGGGTATATTGATGCTTTTGTCATGTATAAGTGGTTTTAATA
Source organism: Desulfobacteraceae bacterium (assembly GCA_015493575.1). GTDB lineage: Bacteria > Desulfobacterota > Desulfobacteria > Desulfobacterales > Desulfobacteraceae > WGCX01. The sequence continues at coordinate 7,495 of WGCX01000277.1, forward strand.
TGTTAATTTAAGTTTTCATAACGGCCATGAGACCGATCTGAAGATTCTCAGATGGCCTCTCAACAAATATATAAATATAGTCAATAACGAGCGGCATCCTTCATTTGTCAGTTTACACTTTTATCTATTGTATAGAGTCAAAATCAGGTCAATACTGCATTGTCGAAGTTCTTTTTACAAAAAAAGTGTAAACTACTTTTGAATCATTATGAAGGATGCCATAATGAGTTATCTAATTTTTTTTTTATAAGAAAGAGCATACTTTTGACAAAGTCACAAATGCTTTTTCCATGTTCGTTGTGAGGCGCTGGAACGCAGTCCAGATC
>WGCX01000278.1 GCA_015493575.1 Desulfobacteraceae bacterium
ATATGTGTTAACCTCAAAAGTTGAGATAATGACAATAAGGAAAGCCTGACCCTCTTAAATCTTTAATGTTCGATAAAAACTTGATAATCGAGTTAAAATAAACTTTTTAAATAATCAGTGCAAGTAATTTAAAATTTCTTGACATTAAGATCACATACTATTATTGAAAAACCCATGAAAAAAACAATATGTGTGATTGACGGTCAGGGCGGAGGAATTGGCTCCACTGTAATCAGAAAAATCAAAGAACAATTTGAAGAAAAAATTGAAATACTGGCCCTTGGAACAAATGCCATTGCCACGGCGCAAATGCTCAAGGCAGGTGCAAACAGGGGGGCTTCAGGTGTCAATGCCATCGTGCACACCGTAAAAAAAACTGACTTTATAATTGGCACAGTGGGGATCATCATGCCCCATGCAATGATGGGAGAACTTTCCGTTGAAATGGCAGAAGCCGTTGCAGAAAGTTCTGCAAAAAAAATTCTGATACCCCTGAGCCAGGAAAATATTGAGATCGTGGGGTTACCGTATACACCGCTGCCACATCTTGTTGATGAGCTGATTGAAGCTCATTCAGGGGATTTTATTTGAAAAACAGCCATGAGGAGGCATAAAATAATGTGTGAAGCAAACGCTTATCTGCTTGAAAAAAATGACAGGAACACCGAAAACCAGACGTTGATCATGGAGGCTGTGGATAAGGTTGAGCCGGAAGAAAATGGTATCCGCCTTGTAAGTATTTTCGGAGATCAGAAGTTTATCAAAGGCTATATTCACTCATTATCTCTTGTTGAGCATAAGGTGTTTATAAAATTAAACGATAAATCAGAATAAATAAAAAGAGCCGGACAAATCCGGTATGCCTTATACATCCGGCTTTTAAATGTTTCCGCATTTCATGGAAATCATCCATGCAATGGGGCATGTACCTGATCCCACCAGACCGTGAGATTTCATGCAGACACCTCAGACATAAAAATCCCCCTCAAACTACTGGTTTATCTGCTCCATTACATTAAACATTTCAGTGCCTGACTGCTCAAAAAGAACTCCTCTGCCCAACACAAAGACACTTACGTCATTACCCTTTTTTACTCCGGTATTGGCAAGCCTCATTGCATTATAGACGGTTTCGCCTTCATCCGTGGAAATAATAAATAAATGTTCATATTTTTCTCCTTGTTCTGCAATTTATCCGACCATTTACACGCAGCTTGTCAAAGAGTGTAATTCTTTTGGGAAACAATAAGTTGTTCTAAATTATTTCCACACAAAGCCACAAAAACACCGGGAAACAAAAAGCAAAAGTTCTGTGTCTTTCAGGGCTTTGTGCGAAAAAATATTATTCAATTACCAGCCAAGGGTAAGATACTCATGCATTGAATTTGCAGCCTGTCTTCCGGCTCCCATGGCTAGGATTACAGTTGCAAGGCCGGTTACAATATCTCCGCCTGCCCACACAGCTTTTTTGCTTGTTTTACCGGTTTCAGGATCGGCAACGATTAGACCCCGTTTATTTAAATTGATATCAGGAGTCGCATTGGTAAGCAGAGGATTAGGCAGTGCTCCAATGGAAACAATAATTGTATCGCAGTCTATTCTGTACTCAGAGCCCTCAATGGGTATTGGCCTTCTTCTTCCTGAAGCATCTGGTTCACCAAGTTCCATTTTAAGGCATTCCATCTGTGTAACACGACCTTCTTCATTGCCGAAAAACCGGATGGGATTGGTTAAAAGTACAAATTCCACACCCTCCTCTTCGGCATGGTGAAGTTCTTCGGCCCTTGCAGGCATTTCATCCCTGGATCTCCTGTAAACAATTTTCACGGAATCAGCACCAAGACGCATTGCTGTTCTTGCAGAATCCATTGCAACATTTCCTGCACCAAGGACAATAACATTTTTACCCCTTGGAATTGGCGTATCATACTCCGGGAAAAGATAAGCCTTCATCAAATTGGTTCTTGTGAGGTACTCATTGGCTGAAAATACACCTATGAGATTTTCCCCGGGAAGATTCATGAATCTTGGAAGCCCTGCGCCAACACCAACATAAACAGCATCATATCCCTCTTCAAAGAGTTCATCAATTGTCATTGTTCTGCCGGCAACGGAATTGACTTCAATGTTTACCCCGAGTTTTGTCAGTGTATCCACCTCGGATGCCACAATTGCTTTGGGAAGTCTGAACTCCGGAATTCCGTAAACAAGAACACCGCCCGGTTTATGAAATGCCTCAAATATCGTTACATCATGACCTTTTTTAATAAGATCTCCGGCCACGGTAAGCCCTGACGGCCCCGATCCTATTACTGCAACTTTTTTACCTGTTTTTTCTTCAATCACAGGAAGTGATCCCGATGCCTGCTGCCTTGCATAATCAGCGGCAAACCTTTCAAGATAACCAATGGCCACAGGTTTGCCTTTTTTTCCTAAAATGCAGTTTCCTTCGCACTGGATCTCCTGGGGACATACCCTGCCGCACACAGCGGGAAGTGCGTTTCTCTCCCAGAGTTTTTCTGCAGCTGCCATGAAATTACCCTCTGCAATTTCATGAATAAATTCAGGTATTTTCACAGACACCGGACAACCCTCCATACAGCCGGGTTTCTTGCACTGAAGACAACGTGAGGCTTCCAGGACAGCCATTGATTCAGTAAGTCCGAGAGGAACTTCCTTAAAATTTCTCCTCCTGACTTCCGGCTCCTGGGCAGGCATCTCTGCCCTTTCAATTACTTTTTTTGCTTTTTTCTCTGCCATTACATCCTCCATATATCAAACGCCGAACAAAACATTTTTAAAAACAGCGATTACCCGGCATTGTAAACATCTGTTTAAAATTACAAGCAGGTGTTAAATTCATATTTAAAATTATGCCTGCTGTGCTTTAAATGCATCATAGCTTGTCTTTTCATCTTCAACATATGCCCGAAGACGCTGGGAAAGCTCATCAAAATCAACTTTATGACCGTCAAACTCAGGGCCGTCAACACAGGCGAACTTTGTCTGTCCACCAACGGAAACGCGGCATGCGCCACACATTCCCGTACCATCCACCATAATGGGATTCAGACTGACAAGAGTTTCAACATTTCTTTCTTTTGTAATCATGCATACAAATTTCATCATTGGAACAGGGCCTATGGCAACCACAAGGCTTATATCTTCTTTTTCAAGGACTTCCTTTAAGATATCCGTAACAAACCCGTGGTGTCCCCTGGTGCCGTCATCCGTACATATGTGAAGTGTATCTGAAGCCGCTGTCATTCTGTCTTCAAGAATGAGAAGGTCTTTACTCCTTGAACCGATAATGGTTGTCACTTCATTACCGATCTGTTTGAGAGCTCTTGTTATGGGATGAAGAACAGCCACCCCTGTTCCACCGCCCACACATACAACTTTCCCTTTTTTTTCTATATGGGTAGCCTTGCCAAGAGGACCTATTACGGCAAAATACTCATCTCCGACTTTCTTTGTTCCGAAAACTGCAGTTGATTTGCCAACCACCATGTAAACTATTGTAATAGTTCCTTTTTCAGGGTCACTGTCAGCCATGGTAAGTGGAATTCTTTCACCTTTCTCAGTGGCCTGAATAATAACAAATTGACCTGGTTTTGCTTTTTTTGCGATACGTGGAGCTTCAATTTCGTTCAGAATAATGGTCCCCTGGGCCATCTCCTCCCGATTGACAATTTTAAACATTATATAACCTCCTGATGTAAATACCAAATATGAGATCTTCGCAAAATATCCACCTTTTGTCCTGTGTCGGGACAGGCAGAAATCGCACCCTTAATAAAAAATCGATGTATTCCTTATGAATAAATTTTTCATCTTTCCTGAACTTGAACAAAATTGAACATTTGTTAAAAATCCCAATATATAACCATAGCAGCCCGGCTGCGTATTCAGTTAAATATGTTTTAAATTCTAAAGCGAGCGATGCCCGCAATCCATATGCCTGCCTCAACAATTTCTTGTTTTTTATTACAGGAAATCAGGGGTAAGGCACTAAAACGGGCATTACCCGCTTTAATATTTATGTGGACAGAGTTTTGATCAGAACCCCGACATAAAAACGTGCATGACTGATAAATGTTGCCATATTTGCCCTGTGATTTGCAATCAACCCGTCAAGGTCTCCGTTAAACACTATCCATGGATGGAGATCTGCTGCTTCTTCGCAGGAATGTATGATATGGTGCAGAGTCTGTCCACTGAGTCTTGAAGTGATTGTTTCATGGAAATCCTCACCTATTGCCTCAAGGATCGGCACCATGGCAGAGGCAACGCCCTGGGCGTAGTAGAAATAATCATCTGCTGCAAATGTGCTGACAGTTGTTCCGTCATCCTCAGTCTGCTTTACAAGATTTTCATCGCAGCTTCCAAGAAGATCCTCAAACCGCTGCAGCAGAGGAATCAGGTTGTCCGTCCGGTTAAAAAAACCGGCATGGCCTTTGATCAGCTGTTCCCTGTATTTCTCAATATCTTCCACAGCATCTTCATAGCTGAATCCTGCTGACGGAAACATATAGGCATCAGCTTTCACCATTAGCAGGTTTCTTGCTTCTTCAAGGTTTTTATTTAAGGAAGCGGTACTTCCTGTCCTTGAAATCCTTTCGGAAAGTTCCACGGCTGCTCTTCTTGTGACCTCAAGAACTCCAAGCTGAAAATTTTTTGTATTATCAGTAAAAAAAGTTATATAATCATTGGGCCTCCATCCCCAGAAGCTGTTAAGTTCTTTTTTCAGCACTTCAACGGATGCTTCTGCAAAACGTGAGCCTGTAACTTCCGGTTCTTCAGGTTTTTCCTCTTCTTTAGCAGCTTCTTTAACTCCTTTGTGACTTTCAGAGGTCACTTCCCTGTTTACATTCTGATGTTCCTCTGAAACTTTCTTTTCGCTGGCAGCTTCTTCTGCAGCTTTCTCACCTGACTCATGCTTTTTTACAGCTTCATGCTGTACTTCATGCTCCTGTGAATCGATTGTTTTTTCAGCTTCAGATTGGGCATTAACGGATTCATGGACACTTGAGGTGTTCACCTCTTCTGCTGCCCGGGAAGACTTTTCCGATGCAAAAGCTGGCATGCATGTAATGGAAATAAAAAAGACCGCAGATACTGCTATGGCGATCAAAATGACAAAACGACCCGATTTTCCCGACAAATTAGATCTATTCATAAAATAACCTCTTATACTTATGATTAAAAATTAAATTTTATATGTTATAATGGAAAGAACAAAAGGATGTCAATATAAAAGCAGATTCAGTTAATGATTATTGTAAATTCCGGCAATTACATATTTTTAATCATATTGACAGATCTACAGGTTTTCCTTTATAATAACATCATGGAAGTTATAAAAAAAAATTTTCCAGTAGCAACCATCGGAATTTTGATTTTTGTTTTATCTGTGTTGTCATCGCCTTTATACGTTTATGCTGAAACCAGACCTCTTTATATAGGGGCAAGTATCTCACTTGAAGGCAAGTATGAAATGCTGTCATGGATGATGGAAAAGGGATATGAGCTGTGGGCTGATGAGATCAACTGCAGTGGTGGGCTTCTTGGAAAAAAGATAAAGCTTGTATTATATGATAATAAAAGCCGCCTTGATCTTGTTAAACCCATTTACGAAAAAATGATTACACAGGATCATGTTGACCTTGTCCTGTCACCATATGGCAGTCCACTTACCCTTGCAGCCTCAGAGGTCACTGAAGCTCATCATTTTGTAATGCTTGCCTGTGAAGCTTCAAGCGAAAAAATATGGAAAAGAGGTTATAAATATATATTTGGTGTCTATGCTCCGGCAGGAAGATATATGATCGGATTTCAAAATCTTATGGCAAAAAATGGCTTCAGGACACTTGGTGTTATTTTTGAGAATTCCGTCTTTCATACTTCAATAGCAGCGGGTGTTAAAAAATGGGCAGGCCTGTTTGGTATGGACCTTATTTATACGCAGAGTTTTAATGACGGTGAAAAAGAATTTCCCTGTATTTTAAATAAAGTCATGGCAAAAAAACCGGAAGGTCTTATTTTCAGCGCTTACCCGCCTGATTCCTATAAATTTATTAAACTTATGAAAAAGAAAAATTATCGTCCAAGAGTCCTTGCCTTTACCATAGTTCCTGCTTTCCAGGATTTTCATAAAAGGGTGGGGCCATTTGCAGATGGTGTCTTCGGACCTTCTCAATGGGAGCCCGTTGCACGTCTTCCCTTTCCCGGAACGGCTGAATTTATCCATAATTTTAAAAAATTTACCGGCAAAATGCCTGATTATCATGCATGCTCAGCATTTTCCGCCTGCAAGATTCTTGAAAAAGCAGTGAAACAGATTAAAAGTCTTGATCAGGATAAGATAAGAGATTTTATAGTGGCCCTTGATACTGTAACTGTGATGGGAAGATTCAAAGTGGATCATACAGGTCTTCAAATAGGCCATAACCCCATGGTGATTCAATGGCAGCATGGTAAAAAAGAAATTGTTTATCCTGAGTCCATGGAGACCTCACCTGCTGATTTCAAAGCCAGTGAAAAATAGAACGGTATGGAAATTTTAAAAAAAATATTGATGCGCCCTGTTTTCAGGCACCGCCTTTTATTTGGGATTATGCTTCCTGTCATAGCAGCAGGCCTTGTTTTTTCATTTGTTTTAAATTCCATTTTTCTTCCCCCAATGATTGTCCATCTGAAAAATATGAACGATTCAATCCTCCGCAACTCAGCAGCAATGGAGATCTCTTTTTGTGAAGATAAATTTACCTATCTTCTTGACCTTCGCATGGAAGAAAACAAAGAGATGAATCTGGCTTCAAAAAAAGAGGACTTAGAAAGAATAAATGCCATCAGCCGCAGATTTCCCAAGGTACGCATGATGGTTCTAAATAAAAAAGGTAAAATCCTGGCTGCCACTTTTAAACCATTATACTTTCATATCAACCCCCATGATTTAGATCAGTTTTTATATCCGGGATTTGACGGAAAAAAAATTATTTCTCTGAATCTATTCAAAGATAAAGTGATGGCAAATTTAAAATATTTTCCTTTTTATCAATGGACAATCATAAGTTTTATTCCCTCAAAGGATTACATGGCTCCAATTATTGCCGCTGAAAAAACGGTCAGATTTGGAACTTTTGGTACGGTTATCATAACAGGCTTTGTACTTTTATTATTGTTTCTTATGAAGATAAACACTCCTCTGAAAAATATCATTAAAGCAACTGACAAGGTCAGTAAAGGAGATTTTAATCCCATTGAAGTCAAAGGCCATAATGAAATTTCGCACCTGTCATCGGCATTTAATTCAATGATTAAAAGCCTTGAAGCCGATAAAATGAAGATCAGCGCCATTCTTCACGATTTAAGTGAATCAGAAGATAAGTACAGAAGTCTTGCCGAGAATTCCCTTGCTGTTATTGCCATTATGCAGAAGGGTAGAATTATCTATGCCAACAAAGCGATGTCCGATCTTTTAAAATATGATTTAAACAGTTTGAAAATTAAAAAAATCCAGGATCTGGTGTGCACTGGAGACTATAAAAAAACAATAAAAAAATTAAACAGGCTAGAAAACGGAGAATCTGAAAAAGAATATTGCAAGAGCTGTTTTAAAATAAAAAATGGAGAGATTATATTTCTTGAAATTCTGGCAAGTTCCATTTCTGTTAAAGGCAGCAGGGCTGTTCTTTTGCACGGTATTGACATTACAGAGAAAAAAATTGCAGAAGACGAACAGAAAGAACTTAAGAAAAAACTGACAAGGGCTGAAAAAATGGAGCTTGTCGGTACCCTTGCAGGCGGAGTCGCCCATGACCTAAACAATATTTTGAGCGGGATCGTAAGCTACCCTGAACTTCTGCTGATGGATATACAGGAAGATGCCCCCCTTTATAAACCCCTTTCTGTAATAAAGCAGTCCGGCGTAAAAGCCGCAGCCATTGTTCAGGACATGCTGACCCTTACCAGAAGAGGTGTTGTTGTTAAAAAAACCGTTGATTTAAATACCATTATTAATACTTATTTAAAAAGTCCTGAATTTAAAAACCTTCAATCTTTTCATAACCGGGTTAACATTGATTTTAATCCTGCACCTGATCTGATGCGGGTAAACGGTTCTCCTGTCCATCTGTCCAAAACTGTTATGAACCTTGTGGGAAATGCAGCAGAGGCAATGCCTGAAGGAGGAATCATTTCCATTGCAACAAAAAATTATTTTTCATGCAAAGACAAATCAACGGAAAAAACCAGTCATTTCAAACAGGGGCACTATGCTGTCATTTCCGTTTCCGATACAGGCACTGGTATTTCTCATGAGGATATGGATAAAATTTTTGAGCCATTTTACACAAAGAAAGTCATGGGCAGGAGTGGAACAGGTCTGGGCATGTCCGTCGTATGGGGTACAGTCAAAGATCATGACGGATATATTGATGTTAAAAGTACAAAGGGGAAAGGCACCTGCTTTACCCTTTATTTCCCGGCTGCAGAAAAGGAAAAAAATTCCATTGCCAGTGAAGCTGCACCCTTTTCCCTTGAGCAATACAGGGGAAAAGGCCAGACTGTACTTGTTGTGGATGATGTAGAAAATCAAAGGATCATTGCATCGGGGATACTTGAAAAACTGGGTTACAATGTAAAAACAGCCTCTACCGGTGAACAGGCCGTTGAATATATGAAAGATCACACTGCTGACCTTGTCATCCTTGACATGATAATGGACCCTGGCATTGACGGTCTTGAAACCTATCAGAAAATCCTTGAAATTCATCCCGGCCAGAAGGGTATTATCGCAAGCGGTTTTTCAGAAAACTCAAGGGTGAAAGAGGCTGAAAGACTTGGGATTAATGCCTACGTAAAAAAACCCTATGCTTTTGAGCAAATTGCCGTTGCCGTTAAAAAAGCATTACAAAACAATAAAAACCATTCCAGATAGAAAAAACAATAAAACTTTCTGCATTTCTGTTTATGCCTTTTCAGGCAACGCACTTTTGATTGCATTTGCAAGGTCTTTCATTGAAACCGGTTTAATTAAGTATTTTTTGATTCCACATTTTTTTATCACGTCAGGGTTGCAGTCATCAATACCACCCGAGCACAGGATAACCGGGATATCAGGCCTGATGCCATAAATTTTTTCAGCAAGTGTGATACCTGGCATTTTCGGCATGACCATGTCTGTTACAAGAAGATCAAATTCCTCTTTACCCTCTAAAATCATATCCAATGCTTTTACACTGTCATTACAGGTCACTACATTGTATCCAAGTTTAGGCAGCATAAAGCTGGCCATCTCCGTCTGAAATGGTTCATCATCCACAAAAAGAATGGTTTCCTTATTACCAAAAAGCATGGGGGACTCTTTAGTTTCAGATTTCGTCTGCATCTCAAAAGCCGGGAAATAGACTTTAAAAACACTTCCTTCCCCCATTTTACTGTCAACTTTTATGCAGCCATTGCAATTTTTTACAATGCCATGGACAACGGAAAGTCCAAGCCCGGTACCCTTATCCTGTTCCTTTGTTGTAAAATAGGGGTCAAACATTTTTTCAATCACATCGGGCGGAATTCCGCACCCTGTGTCTTTAACAGTTAAAACAAGATACCTGCCTGAATCTAATTCATACTCTGATATGATATCTCCCGGCTTGATATCAACATCATCAAGCTCCACCGAAAGCGTACCGCCTTTTTCTTTCATTGCATGCCATGCATTGGTACAAAGGTTCATGACAACCTGATGAATCTGGCTCACATCTGCGAGTATATATTCCTTACTTTGCAGGTTTTTTTTAATATCAATATTTGATGGAACAGAAGCACGGATAAGGTTTAAAGCTTCTGCAGCAACCAGTTTCAATTTTAAAGGTTTTTTTTCATATTCATCTGCATGGCTGAATGTCAGTATCTGTCTGATTAATGCCTTTGCCCGGTCCGATCCGCGTAGAATGTTTGCAAGCTTATGTCTCAATGGTGGATCATCCTGCACATCCAGCATGGCCAATTCGGTAAAACCAATTATTCCTGACAATATATTATTGAAATCATGGGCAATACCTCCGGTAAGTGTACCAATGGCTTCCATTTTCTGGGACTGGCGCAACTGCCTTGAAATTTTCCGTCTCTGTTTTTCAATTTTCTTTCTTTCTTCAAGTTCTTCTGCAAGCTGTTTATTTGTCTTTTCAAGTTGTTTTGTTCTTTCCTTAACCCGCAGTTCCAGTTCGTCATTGATAAATTTCAACTCCTGTCCTGACCGTTGCAGGTTATGATAATCAAGGGCCAGTTCTCTTCCCTTTTGAATGATTGACTGGGTCTTATTGGGGTGGCAGACATCGTGGGAAATCATTAATAATTTTTTTTTGTTAACATTCACGGCAGTTGCTTCAAGTAGGAAATCCCTGCCTTTATCGTCTTTTTCAACCCAAATACCGGAATTAAAAGTTTCCAGATTATTTTTTCCCCACCTTGATTTCACTTCATTAATGAAATTCCCCATAAAGCTGAAATTATCCGCTTTACACTCACATTCTGAAAAAATTTCCTTAAGATGGGGGATTTTTTCAACCCACAAAGGGGTTTTCCCGGTCATTACAAAAAAACCTTTATCGTTCATTTCAAAAACAGCAAGATTAAGTGCCCGGCATAAATCCTCAAGAACAATATCCTTTTTATCAGGAGAACTTTTATCGGAGAAATCGATGATGCGATTTTTCTGTTTTTCAATTAAAAGACTCAACTCATTGTACTTCTGCTGGGTTTGTGAAAGAAATGCGTCTTTTTTTGATGCATCCCACATGATCAGGGCATAACCATCTTTTATTTTAAAAAGAAAAGCATCAATGGAGGAACCGGATGGCATTTTTATACATGAAAACTCCATTGATTCAACTTCAAGAGGTAAAAGTCCCTCCATGAAAATAACAGCATCTGAAATATTTGTGTTCTTTTCAGGAACAGGAAGGTTTAAATCTTCAAAGTTTCCACCACACAGGGTTATTTTCTCAAAATTATCTATTATTATATATGCGATGCCGCAGTCTTTAAATATATGCAGACATATTTTGTCTAAAATCATAGATATAGAATCATGCATTGTTATTGTCCTGAAATATGGTTTACTTACAAAGCATCTCTTTTACAAGCTCTTGAAACGCCTTTTTGACCTCTTCACCTGTTTTTGCACTTGTTTTTACAACAAAAACTCCCTTTTGCTGTAATCCCTCCAGTAATGACATGTCAATTTCCCATTGATCTTCTAAATCTGATTTATTAACAGCAAGAATAAAAGGTGTACTGCCAATTGTATTGTCAACCATTTTCTTTAGATTCAATGCCGTTGCAAGAGTTGCCTTTCGTGTTCCGTCAACCACATAAATACAACCTGAAGCCCCCCTGAGGTAAGATGCCCTGACTTTCTGAAATTCGTCTTCTCCGTAAAGATCCCAGATAATAAGGTCAACATCGTCATTTTCAGTGTGCACCTGTACTTTTTCTATATTTACGCCCACTGTGGTGTGATATTTTTCCGAGAAGATACTGTGTACATATTTTCGTACAAGGCTTGTTTTTCCAGTGGCAAATGCGCCCAGCATGCAAATTTTTTTCTTGATCATTTGATTTGACCTGTTTTTAAATTTTTGTAAAATATTTTAAAAGTTATTGCCCTGTTATATTGCCGGTCTTTTGTAGAATTTTCTTTTGCAAGAACTATTTTATTACCAATGCCGATTGGGGTAAGAAAGTCAGGGGGTATGCCCTGGAAAATGAAAAGATTAAAAATTTTCCTTGCCCTTTCAAGGCTCAATCTCCTGTTTACCCGCTCACTGCCAGAGGAATCGGTATGACCCATTATAAGGATTTCAATATTCGTTTTAACTTTTGATTGAAGTTTCCTGATTTTCTTAATTATGTCAACTGCACCTGATAGAATTTTTTCCTGGCCTTTAATAAATTTTGTACTGTTGCTTTGAAAATAAAGTTTAACTGCCGCAAGTTTTTTCACAGCAGCGTCAAGTTTATTCATGTCAATATTTTTAATCATTTTATCATTAAAACCATGAATGCCCGGAATTGTCATTGCTGTTTTCCGGAATTTTTCGATCCACGCCTGATGGGCTTCTCCCATTGCAGAGATGATATTTCCGGACAAATTGATTTTTATGGTTGAAGGAGGTTTTAAAAACCGATTCGCACGCTTTAAAATAAATTCAGGATCAAGACTGCAATAAGGTTTCCAGTTGAATGTGACATTAATATTTTTTTCTGATTTTTTCCCGGGTAATAATTGAGCATCTTTAACCATTGGATCACGAAGCCCGTAAATGTGATACTTACCATTTTCTTTCTGTGCGGAAAGAACGATCAATCCCTTTTGGTTTTTAAGCCTTAAAAGATATTGATGCCAGGACTTACGGGTCTTAAAGACGTTAACTCCCCACATAACAGATATCAAGAAAATTATAATAAAAATACAGGCAAGCAGAGGTGAAATACGTTTCTGCATTTTTTTCTCTTTAAATTCCAGACCTTCTTCGAGACGTTTTCTGAAAATTGAAAAAGGCAGGGTATCACCGTCAAAATTTTCCAGCGTCATCCCTGATTTCATGTGAATCTCTTCGAGAAGTTCCCTGTATTTTATACGCAGGTCAAGCGGCGGGTTCCCTCTGATTACAGCAGCAATCATTGCATGTTCCCCATGCTCAATCCATATGCTCCTGTCAGATCCCATACGCAGTGTTTCGATTTCATCTCCTGCATTTGTCTGAAAGGAATCTTTCACAAAGTCCTGGATGGCAGAGAGCATTCCGGATACAAGATCAGGGTCCTGACTGATTATATCCCCGGCAACAACATGTTCGAGAACAATCCCTGTGTTTATATGAATCAGAAATATCTGTTCAACCCGATATACAAGTGTGTGCAGAAGAACAATTTCAGCAAATTGTTTATGGCTCTTAAATGCTTCAAACCGCCATTTAATACCCTGAATGGAAAAACTGTGATTGACAACATGGTTAAGGGACTGAATCATTCCCATTAAAGTTGATGTTATGGCTTTGCGGATACCAGGACCTAAAGCAGGAGATATTGCAGTTGCAATTGTTTCAGGGTTATTCTTTACTGAAATTTTGATTGACTCATCAATAACCGGCTGGAGAACACGGGGGATGTGACTGCCATTAATCAGGGACAGCGAAATAGCTTCCGGCAGGGACTGACTGATCTCTTTTGCCCTGACCATGGGATCATCAAGACGTCTTTCTATTCTTTGAATCTTCTCTTTTTCTTCTTTAATGAGAAGATCCTTTAATTCATCAAGACCATTGTGTTTATCAATTTTCTGACTCATTGATAATGCCTTTTCCTGTCCGCCTGTTTAACACAAAACACATCAGTTCCTTAGAGACTTAGTGCCTTAGTTCTCAATTCCTGGCAAAAAGAAATTGGGGAGAGGCAAATGATTTGCGGGCATCGCCCGCTTTAGCCATTTATATTGCCTGAAGGACCTAAGTTTTGATCTCCTGAAAGCCGCATTGCAAGCTCAAGGAAAAACCCGGACAGATCAGAGCGGTTAACCTTTGCATCATCAAGTTCATTTGCCGTCTGTTTTAAACTGTTTGATGCGTGGTCAGCTTTAGACCGTATCTCTGCGCTTAACTGTTTTGACTGTTCTAAAATCTGATCCCTTAATTCCGTGGATTTTTCAGCAAGATTAGTTTCTTCCTGTAATATTTTTTTGTTAAGCGTTTCAAAGCTCTCTTTTAATGCCTGGTGAAGGTCTTTATCGGACACGATCCTTTCGTCAGATTCCTTTTTTATACGATCATTTATATCTTTCATCTCCTGTTTGACATAAAGTTCAAGAGAATCAATCCTTTTTAAAAGTTCTTCTTTGAGTTCAACTGATTCCTGGATAAGCTGGTTTTCCATCCTGACAAACCGTTTTTCGTAATCTTTTGCCTGATTTCCAAACAGTATATCACGGATTTTATCTATATTCCCTGCACCGGGCATCACTGATTTAGTTCCGGGCAACTCATGGTCATTGCTATTAGACAGGTCAGGCTTATCAGACGGTTTTTCTGCTTTTGATTTGGATTCTTTATTCATGGTGAGTCTCCTTTTCATCCCTAACATATTTTTATCCAAAAAGATTACAAACAGGCGAAACTGAAAAAATGCTGTAAATGACAACCTGGATTACAGCAATTTTAAAGGTGAAATATTATTTATTGGTATTCAAATTAATCAGGAAAGTCAAGCGAATAGATCTTTTTATTCCATGCAGAGATACAGGACGGTCAGTATCAGGACGATCAATGATGGGAATACAGCCCGGGACCGCGGTTCACCGACGGTCCCGGGCCCGCCTTTGACGGTCTGAGCTTTATAGGCTTTAACCGCTTTGATCAGGTTGTTCATGGAGTCTGTAAATGCGGCGACGATCACTTTCCCTTCAGGTGTTCTGGAATAGGCACCGGCACCGCCCGCAGAACGTGGCTGCAATTATCAAGAAATTAAGAAAAAAATCTGTTATATCAGATAATTTCGGCATCTCCCTGTTTGATCCATCCCATTTTCCCCTTGGAGAAAAAGACCATAAGATACCTGCCGTTTATCCTCTCAACTTTAACCATGGTTCCTGAATGAAGGACAAAGAGTTTTGTTGAATCATCTGAAAAACCGGATCTCACGGCTGCTTTGTCCTTGATCACAACGGCAAAACGGGATGTATTTTTATGATAGAAATCATAGCATGCTGCAAAGGTAAAAATGACAAGGCACACAACCAGCAGAACCCCTGCAGATGTAAAAATATTTTTTCTTTTCAGTGTACAAAATCCGGCATAGAGAAAAAACAAAAAGCAGAAACCAATGGCTGCGGACTGCAAAACAACTGATGGAATAAGGTCTTCCCAGAAAAAAAGGATATCTGAAATACTCACTCCGGAGTTGTCTTTTTTATCCTTTACAAATGTTTTGGCGTAATCAAGATTAAATTTCAAGTCAGGATCACGGGGTATGAGTTTTTTTGCCCTTTCATACCATAAAATGGCAAGGCCTGTCCTGCCGGCCTTGAAATAGCAGTTGCCGATATTATAGTAAAGAGCTCCGGTTTTAACGCCCTTGTCAGCAATACGTTTAAAATCTTCTGCTGCCTCCTTATAATTTCCCTTTTGATAATTTTTAACACCTGTGAGAAAAAGAGAGCCTGTTTTGTCTGCAGCAGACGAATTTCCCGGCACAGCCCAGAAAATTGCAAAACAGAGAAACATTAAGCAGATCATTTTTAAAACAGCCCGGGTTCTTTTTAAAAGATCTTTTTTTTCATCCATTTTTATACCATTGCCGCCATACCTGCTGTCTTCAATGTCAGACAACAGGAGTGACACCTCCTTTGCCGTATTCCCGGAACAACCCGTTGAAATAAGAATATCAGTTGCCTCTCTATTTGTTAAAGCCTGGCCGGATCTTTTGCCCCTTGCAAAAATTTTTGAAACAACCGCAGTATATAGAAATCTTAAAAAATCCTGGTCTGACAAACCTTCATTTTCTGCGAGTTTAAGGTTAAGGGCCGCTTTTTTTTCCATTAATTCAGCAGGAGATTTCTCTCTTTTCATAAACAGAACAACACCCCTGAAGATAAGAAACATCAGACATGGAAGAGCCATTAAAGCTGCAAACAAGGTGAATGACATCTCTTTTTCGGGAATAAGGACATTGGGGCCTTCTTTTAAATCAAGTATATCACGACCGGTGAATTTAACACTTTTCTTTATATTTGTTTTATCTTTATGCCAGCCAGAAGAAGAACCGGATATAAGGATTGTCTTGGAATCCGATTTTGTAACCACCATTTTCAGGGGAGGTGTTGAAATAGTTTCGTATTGCCCGCTCTGTACATCAAAATAGGTCAGATTCACCGGGGCAATGGTGAAAACACCCGGTTTAACAGGAACAATTGCTTTTTTAAAAATTTTTGATCCAGTATATCCATATGGTCCCATGGTAATTTTTTCTTCGGGATTATCATCATATACCTTCAGGCCCTTTAACAGATGTACTTTGGGTGCAACGGCGTCTTTTATGTTACCCGTTCCCGAAATTGTGATGGTAAGCGTTGCAGAATCCCCTGTTTTAAGTTCTGTATGATCAATGCCCGCACCCAGTGAAAATTTTCCCACAAGCCCTGAAAATTCACCTTTACCATTATACGCCGGAAGCGGTTTTACAAGCACTTTAACGGAATTTGTACTCACCCTTTTGGTTCTTGTCTGGCCCATGGAAAAAAAATTGTCGTTAAAAAAAGAATTTCCAAATGGATTAAAACCCTTTCCGTCCGGCACCTCACACATGACAACAGCGGGCTCAATTTCAAATTTTCCTGTTCTTTCGGGAATAAGGACATAATTTATTTCCGTTACCTGATATAATCTTCCGTTTACCGTTTCAGTGTATTTTTTTCTTTTCCCTGCCTCTTTTGCTGAAAAGCCTTTAAAAGAAGGCTGATCCAGATTGGCACTGGAGTAATTAACGGCAGCATAAAATTTAAAAGTATATATAGCCTGCTGGCCTGTATACAATACCGGTGATGATATATATGCCCGTGCAAATATATCCCCTGCATTTTCCTGCCCGTTTCCCGTGATGCCGGGCATTAAAACCTTTATATCTATCTGTTGGGTAACAGCGGTCTTATTCCCCTGGGAAACCGTTAAGGGAGGAATTGTTAACATTCCGGTTTTCAAAGGGAAAAGAAGGTAAGTATGTGTGGAAGTTTTTGAATATTTGCCGTTGATAATACTGATACTTGTACCTGTCCCCCTTGAAATGACCTTAAAATCAATAATGGGAGAGAGATCAACCTCGCCTTTTCCACCTTTGGTAACTATTTTAAGTATCAGGGAATCATTTTTTGTAATTGTATTCCTGTCAACTTCGGCTTTTGCATTAAAACAAAAGCCATTTCCCGGAATTAAAAGGAATAAAAGAATTAAAAGAAAAAAAACCTTATAAATTCTATCTGTTTTTTTTATGTTGGCTGATATCATTGCTGCAATACACCCTTTTTTCATCTTCAAAAACACGCAGCCGGAAACCTTTCAGCTGCGGTATTCAAAAACATTTACCAATCCTTTTCAATAACTGTTTTGCCGTATGCGGGAATCATCGCCCTTCCGGGTTTGTCCTGTAATCTGTTCAGCATCATCTCCTGGGCTCTGTCAAGGGGGGCCTTGTTTTTTCCGGCCTGTTTTCCTTTTCTGCCCTTTTGACGATGCATATTATCGTCTGTTTTATTGATATTTTCATTGGATTTATTTTGATTTTTGTTTTTTTCGCTGTTTTTATCGGCACTTTTTTTACTGCCCTGCTTCTTATTTTTTTTATCCTGAGAACCGTTACGTGGCTGATTTTTATCCGGATTTTTGTTTTTCTGTTTTTCGTTACGATTCTGATTATTCTTCTGATTGTGCTGCTGTTTACCAGACCTGTTTTTGTTCTTATCCTTTGCTGTTTTATCATTGCCGGTTTTATTCTTTTTTTTATCCGGATTTTTTGTTTTGTTATTTTTGTTTTTATTATTGGCGCTGTTTTTTTTCTTTTTTCTCTCTTTAATTTTTTTTTTTACA